>CANJDA010000110.1 GCA_947472705.1 Flavobacteriaceae bacterium | reverse complement strand
TAGAAAACCCAAAACAATCCAAGAGTACAGATACTGTCACTTTTTTGCATCAAATTGCCGAAAAAATTCACCGTCGTTCCATGATTATTTTGTTTACCGATATGTTTCAAACAGGGAATAATGAGGCACTTTTTAACGCGTTACAACATTTGAAACACAACAAACACAAAGTAGTAGTTTTTCATGTTATTGATAAAAAAACAGAAATCAATTTCAACTTTGATAATGCACCTCGCAAATTCATTGATTTAGAAACAGGCGAGGAGATTAATGTTTTTGCCGATACAATTAAAGAAGCTTATGAGGAAAAAGTAAACACTTATTTTAAAACATTAGCGATGACTTGTGCTCAAAACAAAATTAAGTACGTTCCGGTTGCTGTAGAAGAAAGCTTTGAAAAGATACTGACAACCTATTTAGTTGAAAAACAAATGTTTGGATAGTTAAAAAAATAAGCATAGATTTTTTTATTAAAAAAGTTGCAGAAATCAAAAACGGTTGTATATTTGCAACCGCAATTAAGCGATGGTTTGGTAGTTCAGTTGGTTAGAATACATGCCTGTCACGCATGGGGTCGCGGGTTCGAGTCCCGTCCAGACCGCTAAAATTGGGAAAGCACTTTGGAAACAAAGTGCTTTTTTGCCCAATAAAGTATCTAAGATTAGTTGTGTTGTTTTGCTACGACTTTGTAACTCGTAGCTCGGTTTAGTAGTTAGACCAATGAAAAGCTTTCCACTTTATTGTGGATGGCTTTTTTGCTTTATAGCCATTTTGCTTTTTATTTAATTTGCTGAAAATTTGTATCTTGCGTTGCATTTATGTAAAATCAATCAAAAACAACAGCTATATGAAAAAAGTACTACTCTTTATTTGTTGCATTTATTCATCCATTATTTTTGCACAAACATTCAACCAACCATCACAATTCAATTGGGTGTGTGATGACAATAATGATGGATTTGCTGCTTTTTATCTTGACGAAATCAGCTATGAGATATTAGGGAATTTGAATTCAAATGATTATGTAATCACACATCATGAGACATTAACAGAGGCTCAAACGGGTGCCAATCCACTATCAAGTCCTTATTTTAATATAACATTAAATCAAACACTTTATGCAAGAGTTGTTACTGTATCTTCAAATGCTGTACAAGTTATAACTTATCAGTTAAATGTTCTTTGGGCGCCACCTGTTCCTGATCAGGTAGTTACAAATTGTTCCAATAACTTTCAATGTTGGAATTTAATAGTTGATGCACCCCCTGGAGCATTCAATACTTATTTTGAAACAATGGCTGACGCACAAGCAAATATGAATCAAATTGCAGATCCAAGTTGTTATGTGAGTTCAATTGCTGCACCAGCACAACCGTCAGTGTATTATAGAGCAACCGATACACAAACAGGATGTTCTTCTATAGGAATTATTGAGTTAGTGACGACAGATTGTCAAAATCCAAATTGTCCTGCTCCAACAGGATTGAGTATCTCAAGCCCTACTTCGGATTCGGTACTTCTTGATTGGACAGCTAGTGCAGGAGCACAATTATATGTTGTTATGTATTCCGTTAATGGAGGAGCGTATCAAACAATAACCACTCAAGTTAGTAATGTTACTATTCCGAACCTGCTTTGTGGTGCCACTTATACTTTTGTAGTGACTGCAAATTGCGGAAATTCAGGGTCAAGTAGCAATTCCGAATGGATTACGTTTATAACTCCAACTTGTTCACCGCAACCAGGACAACCCGTAAACCTATCACAATGCGAGAGTAATGGCCAAGCATGTTTTAATTTAGAAATAAATACTCCTAACATTTTAGGGACATTAAATCCAGCAGATTATACGGTTACTTATTATACATCACAAGCTGCTGCCGAGACAGGACTAGCACCAATTATTAATGCAACAGTTTATTGTACTGCGGCTTCCAATCAAATAATTTATGCTCGTCTTGAAAACAATACCAATCAAGAATATCAAGTTTTTCCTTTTGCTCTTGTTATTGATACTGTAGAACCAAATACCATTACATTATCCAATATGGATCAATGCGATGATAATAATGATAGTGTTGTTACCTTTGATTTGACTACTATACAAGCACAGATAAACTCTAGTAATACGTTGGAATATTATACAGCTTTGTCAAATGCTCAATATCAAATAGTGCCAATCACTAATGCGTCGAGCTTTACTGTTGGGGTTCAATCACCTATAACTTCCATTTTTGTTAGAGAGATTGTTCCTAACTCTTGTGACATCATTTATACGTTCCAAGCAAGAGCTTTTGCAGTATGTAATTTAGCCTTTGTTTGTGATCAGGCCAACTCACTTTGTAATGCTTTAGGAGTTCCTTTTGCAAATACAAGTCAAAATATTCCAGCTGAAGTAGGTAATAGTTATGGGTGTTTATTCTCTCAGCCTAACCCAACTTGGTTTTATTTACCAGTAAGCAATAATGGAACGATAAACTTAATGATCGAACAAAACTCATCTATCGCTTTCAATGGCATTCAACAAGATGTCGACTTTATAGTTTATGGACCTTTCACTAACCCGGTAACTCCATGTAGTGGGCAATTAACAGATAGTACTATAGTAAGTTGTAGTTATTCTGCTGCGGCAATTGAATATCCAACTATAACTGGAGCACTTGCAGGACAATACTATATCATTATGGTTACTAATTATAGTAATCAAAGTGGCTTTATTAGAATTACAGAATTAAGTTCTTCTGTAGGAGCTATAGATTGTTCTGGATTGCGATTAAATGCATTTTTAGATTCTAATAATAATGGTTCTCAAGATATTGGTGAGCAGAATTTCCCTTTAGGTCAATTTACTTATGAAATAAATGACAACGGTAATGTTCATAATATTATTTCACCTTCTGGAGTTTATAATATATATGACGGTAATGTTTCAAATTCTTATGATCTTACCTATGCAATAGATCCTAATTATGCAGCACTTTACAATCTTTCTACTTCCTCTTATTCCAATGTTAGTGTTATCAATGGTGGCGGAATGTTGCTTTATAATTTCCCAATAACGGTAGTACAATCGTATAATGATTTAGCCGTTAATATTGTTCCGGTTAATGCGCCTAGACCAGGATTTACCTATGAAAACAAAATCATTTATACTAATAACGGAAACCAAACTATTGCTTCGGGAACAGTAACCTTTACCAAAGATGCTTTGGTTACCATTACTGGAAATACACAAACAGGAACAACCCCAACAGCTAACGGGTTTACATATAATTTCACCAACTTATTACCATTTGAAACTAGAACTATGACTGTAGCAATGCAAGTCCCAACTATTCCAACGGTAACAATAGGAGGTTTGTTAACCAATTCAGCATCAATAGCACCATTAGCCGGAGATGTTGTTCCTGGAAATAACTCAGCTTCAAATACGCAAATAATTATAGGTTCATATGACCCTAATGACAAAATGGAGTCGCATGGTGAACAAATTTTATATTCTTCGTTTACTTCAAATGATTATTTACACTATACCATTCGATTTGAAAATACAGGTTCGGCAAGTGCTATCAATGTTAAAGTTTTTGATGTATTAGATGATAAATTAGATGAAACTTCTATCAAGATGATTAGCGCAAGTACTATTTATACTATGGATAGAGTAAACAATAATTTAGCATGGAGTTTTGATAATATTCAATTGCCGCCTTCAATAGCTAATTCAAATACAGGAAAAGGTTATATTTCATTCAAAGTGAAACCAAAGGCTGGTTATGCTATTGGTGATATAATTCCTAATACAGCGTCTATTTATTTTGACTACAATCCGGCAATTATTACCAATACCTTTAACACCCAATTTGTAGCACAATTGGCAGTTGGCGAATTTGATAATGGAGATTTTGTATGCTATCCTAATCCGGTTACCGATGTATTGACTATCTCTTTAAAAGATCATGGAACTATTTCGAGTGTAGTACTTTATGATGTTTTAGGCAAAATAATTTTGGTTCAAAAACCAACAAGCCAAGCAGATACACAATCACTTGATTTATCTTTAGTGGCTAAAGGAATGTATCTTCTTGAAGTTACCAATGATAGCAATCAAAAAGCCCTTAAGAAAGTGGTAGTAGATTAATTTGAAACAAATTATACAAAGAAAGCTTCCAGATTTTGGGAGCTTTCTTTTTTTTATAAACCTCAGAGCTAGTCAATATAATTTCTTATTTTTGAAACTATTAAAACAAATAGCCTTAATGAAGAAAAATACGCAATCCCTTTTTTTTACTTTTTTGTTTTTGATATTGACTTGTGTTGTTTTTGCTCAGAATAAAACGGCTAATGACCCCGACAGTCAACAGAAAGAAGCGCTTTATAAAAAGTATAAAAGAGAAGCACAAGCCTATGATAAAAAAGAGTTTGATGCCTTATTTTTTGAGTTTTTTCAAAAGCAAAAAGACCCGAATGTAACCCTTACCAAAGAAGAGTTTTATACTTATACCATTAAAATTGCGGCCTATTCTGAAAAGCTGGGGCTATTGTATAAAGACCAAAAAGAAGAATCATTGCGTACCAAACAGGAATGGCTTGACAAGAGCTATGCTGATTATTTACAATCCAAAAAACACTAACTATTGAAAAGATTTTTCGCAATACTGGGTGTTATTCTTTTACAATCTTGTCAATATTTTGAGAAGAAAGTTCCTTCTGAACAAGAGTTGTTAAACAAGCAACTGAAAGAAATCAACTGGCAAGAAGTGGATGAATATCCTTCGGTGGCCGATTGTGAAAAACTGACTGATGTAGCGCAACGTAAGCAATGTTTTTTTGATTTTATGCAAGCTGCTATTGAGCAAAAACTAGCGATAGACACCTTGTCAACGTTATTCCCACAATTGGATACTATAGAAGTCAAAGTCACCATTTTCCCTGATGCTAATTTAACTTTTGAACCGCAATTCCCAAAAGATTCTGTGGCTTATGATACTATTAAAATAGACAGCATTCTTCACGCTCGGTTGATTGATTTTCCAAAGGTGAATCCGGCGATTAAAAGAGGGATGCCTGTTAAGACACAGTTTGTGTTGCCAGTGATTATTAAATCGGAGTAAATTTTCAGTAGCTTTTTCCCGTCTTCCACTATATCTTTTTCTTTGACAAGAAAAAGGATGCCGTTTCAACCGGGGCTAGTTAGAAAACTTTCTCCCTTTCCAGGAAAAGCTTCCAAAAAGCGAATAAAGGCCAACGAGAGAAGAAAAGAAAGGATAGATAATACTACTTGCTATTGGTAATAACCATTTACCTTTTAGTAAATAACTATTAGCTTTATACAATAAGACATAATCGACTACATATTTGATTAAAAACAGTTTGAGTAGAGTACTCCAATGTAATTTTCCTTCAACCATTAACCAGAAGCCAACAACCAAACTCAGGTTCATCAGCAAAACAATAATGGCTAAAAGTTTGGCATAGCCACTTTGATAGCCTGTTGTTTTACTGGCCCAACGCACACGTTGCATAAAGAGTTTGTACAAATCGTTTTCGGGTTTAGTTTGTACGATGGTTTTGGTGTTTTTTAGATAATGTACTTTTTCGGGCACTTTGGCTACCGCTTTTTGCAACAAGAACACATCATCGCCACTGGCTATTTTATCGTTGCCGTTGAAACCCTCTAATTCTAAAAACAACTTTTTGGTATAGGCAAAATTAGCACCATTGCACATAAAGGGTATGCCAATACCAAAGCTTCCTATAGTGGCGCCCTGTAAGCTCAGCAAATCCATTTGTTGAAAGTGGTGAAACCAGTTGTTTTTGGTTTTATAAACTACAGCTCCAACAATCATTTCGGGCTGGTGTGTTTGTATGTAATTATCGATAGTGAGCAACCAATTTTTTGGCACGGTACAATCTCCATCGGTGGTAATAATCCAATCGTGTTTGGCTATGGGCATGGCTCGGGCAATGGCATCTTTTTTTGGAGAATTAGTTAGACGTAAATTTTCCAAAAGAGTGGTGTCAATATCATCGTGTTGAATGCGCCATTGAATGCAAATGCGTTCTGAAGTATCGGTAGAAAAATCATCTACCATAATGATTTCAATTAATTCGCGAGGATAATTTAGTTTAGAGAAGGATTGTAAAAGTTTAGGAAGGTTCTTGGCTTCATTGCGAAAAGGAACAACAATCGTAAAGGCTGTTTTGGGAATAATTTCAGTTCTTACAAATGATTTTACTTTTTTAAATCCAGCTATTAATTGGAGTATATAAAGAAAATAAACTAATAAAATCAAGTAAAAAGAGAGGGTAATTATTTCCATTTTGGTTTGAATTTAAGTACATAATAACTTCCGATGACAACAGGTAACACTACGTTTAAAAACCACATCAGCATGGAAATAAACACAACAATCCACTCATTCACTCCTAATTTTCCGAAGAAAAAAACGGCCATGCTTCCTTTTATGGCAAAATCCAAGAACTGAAAGCTTGGTAAAGAAGAGGCCAAAAAATATACGGTGGCTATAGTTGCCATCATCGTTAGATAGGGTAAATCTACATTAAAAGCGAGAAATAAAAAATAGTATTGATGTGAAAAGACCAAATAGCGGAGTGTTCCAAGTAATATGTTTTTTTGGTGGATGGGTTTTGGAATTTCGTTGATTTTGTGAATTAGTTTTTGGATGGAGTAGCCTTTTATTTTGATGTTTTTGGATAGAAAAGAAACAATACAAAAGATAATAGACAAAGAGAAGATAGAAAATGCCCATTTCCAATAGCCGAGAATTAATAATCCGATGGCACCAAAAAAGATGGTTAATAGCATTTGAATACAGTTGCAGATGAGGTTTAGGAAAATGATTTTTTTGGTTTTTATTTTTTCAAAATAAAGCGCTTTGCCGGCGTATTCTCCAAGACCGTTTGGGGTAAAAATTCCGGCGGTTAATGCCGCTAAAACTTGCTTAGTAGCTTCGCCAACAGTTATTGGTTTGAGAATAGAAACTAAGTTTTGCCATTTCAGAATTTCGAGATAACGATTCACAACGCTAAAAGAAAGTAAGAATAAAATGCCAAGAATTGATTGTTTTTCTTTAAGTAATGATGTGAATTTTGTCCAATCTAATTTGTCATTAGTAACGAGTTGATTATAGATAAAATAAAAGGCAGCCGATACAATCAAGAGCTTGACTGTAAAGGTTAAAATCTTTTTTTGGGGAGTAAAATTCATTTTGCAAAATAAAGCATAACAATTACGCAATCCTAATATGAAAATTAAGCATAATAAATTTTATCACTAATTTTTTTTTGCTACTTTCGAGACCTAAAAACCAAAAAAAATGAAAAAACCACTACTATTAAT
>CANJDA010000109.1 GCA_947472705.1 Flavobacteriaceae bacterium | reverse complement strand
CCACCACTTTTAGCTACTTCAGCCAATTGTTTGGCTACAAAAAAACCGTCTGTTGGGGTTGCATTAACTCTAATAGCTTCATTAGCTCCTATGGCTAATGCTTTTCTTAAAGTTGCTTCAGCATCAGCACCACCTACATTAACAACAGTTACATTAGCACCTTGTTGTTCTTGAAACCAAATGGCTCTTGTTAGACCAAATTCATCATTTGGATTGATGACAAACTGCACACCGTTGGTGTCAAATTCAGTATCGCCATTAACAAAGTTGATTTTGGAAGTAGTATCAGGCACGTGACTGATGCAAACTAATATTTTCATAAGATTGAGTATTTGTTGTGAAATTCGAGGCACAAAATTAGAATATTATTTTGAATAATGTACTATGCACGCATAACATATTTCAGTATTATATCGATTTCGTAAAAGAGAAAAGATCTAAATCCTTTTTTATTCAAATTGTTAAAGGTTTTGTGGTTGATTATTTATAAGTCAAATATGTTTTTTAATCGTTTTTAATTTTTATTTTTGCCATTCAAAATTATTGACCGTAATAGAATCCTAATATGAGAACGATACAATTTAGAGAAGCGATTGCCGAAGCAATGAGTGAAGAAATGCGTCGCGACGAATCCGTATATTTAATGGGTGAGGAAGTTGCCGAATACAATGGTGCATACAAAGCTTCAAAAGGTATGCTTGATGAATTTGGACCAAAAAGAGTAATCGATACCCCAATTGCAGAACTTGGTTTTGCTGGAATTGCAGTAGGTTCAGCCATGAACGGTTGCCGCCCTATTGTAGAGTATATGACTTTCAATTTCTCATTAGTAGGTATTGACCAAATAATCAATAATGCAGCTAAAATGCGTCAAATGTCGGCGGGACAATTTCCTATGCCTATGGTTTTTCGTGGTCCAACTGCTTCTGCAGGACAGTTAGGAGCAACACACTCTCAGGCTTTTGAAAACTGGTTTGCCAACACTCCTGGGTTAAAAGTAGTAGTTCCTTCTACTGTTTATGATGCTAAAGGTTTATTGAAATCAGCTATCCGTGATAATGACCCAGTAATTTTTATGGAGTCGGAACAAATGTATGGTGACAAAGGAGAAGTGCCTGAAGGAGAATATACAATTCCACTTGGTGTTGCCGATATTAAAAGAGAAGGAACTGATGTTACTATAGTTTCTTTTGGAAAAATAATTAAAGAAGCAATCATTGCTGCAGATGAATTGGCCAAAGAAGGGATTTCATGTGAAATTATCGACTTAAGAACGGTGCGTCCAATGGATTATGATACGATAATTAATTCGGTTAAAAAAACTAACCGATTAGTAGTTTTGGAAGAAGCTTGGCCATTTGCTAGTGTCGCTTCTGAAATTACCTATATGGTTCAAGAAAAAGCGTTCGATTATTTGGATGCTCCAATTCAAAGAATCACCACGGCTGATACGCCTGCACCATATTCGCCAACGCTTTTAAAAGAGTGGTTACCAAATGCCGAAGATGTAATCAAAGCCGTTAAAAAAGTAGCATACAAATAATAGAATTTTACCTATATTTGAAACTTCATCAAACCTTCTTTGATGAAGTTTTTTTATTTATGAAAAAGATAATTTTTAGTTTTTTTTTAATTCTAATCGCCAATTTAGTTTCTGCCCAAACAAAAGTCAGTGGTGTTGTACTTGATAATTCTAAACAACCAATTCCGTATGCGAATGTGGTATTTAAAGGATCAAATACAGGAGTAGTCTCTAATGAAGACGGACGTTTTTATATAGAATCTCCAGACAATTATACCGAATTGGTAGTATCTTTTGTAGGCTTTCCCGATAAAATAGTAAAGCTACCTGAAAAAGTAAATTTCGATTTCAAGGTAATCCTTACCGAAGGCAATGCTTTGAAAGAAGTGAAAATTTATGCAGGGAAGACTTCTAAGAAGAATAATCCAGCGTTGGATATTTTGAGAAAAATTTGGGAACGCCGTAGAAAGAATGGTTTAAAGATGTTCAAACAATACCAATACGATAAGTATGAAAAGGTGGAGTTTGACATGAATACCATTGACAGTGCCTTTATGAAAAATAAAATTTTCAAAGGAATGGAGTTTGTTTTCAAAAATATTGATACCTCAAGAGTTACAGGTAAAACGTATTTACCCATCTTTATCAATGAGTCCATTTCTGAGTTTTATGGAGATAATGAAACGAAAAGAACTAAAGAAATATTAAAAGCCAACAAAAATTCGGGTTTAGGAAACGGTGATGGTGTAAATATGTTTATCAAAGACTTGTATAATGACTTTGATATTTATGACAACTACCTTTACTTTTTTGACAAGAGCTTTACCAGCCCATTATCAAGAACTGGTATTGATGTATACAACTATGTTTTAGCTGATACCGCTGTTATTGACAACAAATTGTGTTATAATATTGTTTTCTATCCTCGCCGTAAAAACGAATTGACCTTTAAAGGAGATTTTTGGGTAAACGATACCACTTTTGCCATCAAGAAAATAAATATGGCTATTACCAAAAGCGCCAATATTAACTGGGTTAAAGACATTTATTTAGAACAAGAATTTGAAGTGTTAAACGATTCCGTTTTTCTGCCAACTAGAGATTACATGATGTCGGATTTTGCCTTGAGAAAAAAAGAGGAATCCAAAGGAGTTTACGGAAAAAGAACCACACTTTATAAAAATTTTAAATTTGATCAAAAGAAACCCGACAAGTTTTACAAAGATGATATAAACTATATTGACAATTCTGTCTACGCCAAATCAGATGACTATTGGGAAGAAAACCGATTTGAAAATCTTAATAAAGATGAGGTCAAAATTTATAAAATGATTGACACTCTTAAAACAGTCAAACGTTTTAAGCAAATTTATAATTTGGTCTCTATTTTAGGAAGCGGTTATATCCAATTTGGACACTTTGATTACGGGCCAATCTTTTCTTCTTTTGGATATAATGAAGTAGAAGGCTACCGACTTAGAGCAGGAGGAAGAACCTATTTTGGGCCTAATGATTTATGGAGAATTCAAGCTTATACGGCTTACGGATTTGGAGACAATAAGTTTAAATATGGTGCTTCTGGGAAATGGATGATTGACAAGAAAAATAGAATTATCATATCCGGTGGGAATCGTCGCGATATTGAACAAATAGGAGCCAGTTTGACCACTACTAATGATGTGCTTGGAAGAAGTTATGCTTCATCTGGGTTATTTACCACAGGTTCTAATGGAAAATTAACCAATATTAATCTGACCAGTTTAGCTGCTGAAATTGAACCTGTAAAAAACTTGACTTTTCAACTCGGATTTACTTATCGAACATTAGAATCGGCTTCACCAACATTTAAATTGGATTATTATACTGATGATACTTTTACAACGACCAAAAGTGAAGTAAAGCAATCTGAATTAAATGTTCAAATCGAGTTTACTCCCAAAAAGAAAACCATTGGTTATGGTGTAGAACGTCGCGATATTGATGCTCCTTACAGTCGTTTTTTCGTCAATTATAGTCAAGGTTTTAAAGGTTTTATTCACAGTGATTTTGATTATCAAAAAATACAACTGTATTATAAGCAACCCATTATTATTGGAGCCATTGGGCGTTCTAATTTTATAATGGAATTGGGAGAAACATTTGGGAAAATTCCTTTAGGATTAATGAGTGTAGTACCAGGAAACCAAACTTATTTTATTATAGACAACACTTTTAGCAATTTAAATTTTTACGAATTTGTAGCCGATAAATACGCTACATTCCAATGGGAACATAACTTTAACGGAAAAATATTTGCTCGAATACCAGGAATAAGAAAATTAAATTTAAGAGAAATTATAGGAATTAAAGGTGTTTATGGTACAATCTCCGATGAAAACAAAGCCATCAATGCTTCTGGATTAGTATATAAAGCACCCGAAAAACCCTATTGGGAATACAATGCAGGAATTGGAAATATTTTCAAAGTATTCCGCTTGGATTTTGCATGGCGTGGTAACTACCGAAACCTCCCTGAAACTCACAACTTCACCATTAAAGGCTCATTTGGATTTTATTTTTAAAAATCAACTAGTAATTTAGATTCTCATATCAATAAAAAAAGCCTCATTTAATTGAGGCATTTTTTTTAACTTTTTTTTTATGTAAATTTAGCCAATTACAAACTTCACTTCTATGGCAAAGAGAATAACGCTTTTATTGTTACTACTATGCATTAGTGCTTTTTCACAAAGTCCATTAGCATTAATTCCTCAACCTCAATCAATAAAAATAAACAAAGGTTTTTTTGTTATAAATAAAAAAACAGTAATTCAAGCAGATCCCAATATGTTTGAAGCTCAATTTCTTCAACAGGCTATAATTGAACAAACGGGAATGAAGTTAAAAATTGTACCTGCCGCTAGCAAAGTTTCTAAAATATGTCTTAGTCATTCAGTCGATGAAATTCAAAGTGATAACTCGGAAAGCTATAAACTTACTATTTCAAAGACTACCATTGTTATAGCAGCAGAACAAAACGAAGGTTTATTTAATGGGATTCAAACACTTTTGCAAATTATCCCTTTTGAAAAAAAACAAAAAATTAGTTTGCCTCGACTAAAAATTTATGATCAACCTAAATATGCTTGGCGAGGAATGCATTTGGATGTAAGTCGACATTTCTTTCCAGTTGATTTTGTCAAAAAGTATATTGATTATCTCGTAATGTATAAATTCAATACTTTTCATTGGCATTTAACCGATGATCAAGGTTGGCGCATTGAAATAAAAAAATACCCTAAACTTACCGATGTTGGTGCCTGGCGAAATGGCTCTATGATTGGCCATTATAACGACAAAACCTATGACGATATTCACTATGGGGGGTTTTATACTCAAGAAGAAATTAAAGATATTGTCTCTTATGCAACGCAACGTCACATTACTATAGTTCCCGAAATAGAAATGCCAGGGCATTCACGTGCAGCTTTAGCAGCTTATCCAGAATATTCTTGTGCTGGAGGGCCTTTTGAAGTAGCAAAACGATGGGGAGGATTTGAAGATGTCTTTTGCCCTAAAGAAGAAACCTTTACTTTTCTGGAAGATATTTTAACCGAAGTAATGGAGTTATTTCCTTCACAATACATTCATGTTGGTGGTGACGAATGTCCTAAAACACGCTGGAAAAACTGCCCCAATTGTCAAAGCATAATAAAAGAAAACGGACTTAAAGACGAACACGAACTCCAAAGTTATTTTGTACAAAGAATAGAGAAATTCATTAACAGTAAAGGGAAAAAACTAATTGGTTGGGATGAAATACTCGAAGGGGGTTTGGCACCCAATGCTACAGTGATGAGTTGGCGTGGAACTGAAGGAGGAATAACCGCAGCCAAGCAGCATCATTTTGTTATAATGTCTCCTGGCTCCTATTGTTATTTTGATCATTACCAAGGTGACCCTAAAAGCGAACCTTTAGCTATTGGAGGTTACACCACTGTTGAAAAAGTATATTCCTATAACCCAACTCCATCTGAGTTGAATGCTGAAGAAGCTACATATATATTAGGAGCTCAAGCCAATGTTTGGACCGAATACATTAATACTCCTCAAAATGTCGAATACATGATTTTCCCAAGAATGTTGGCACTGTCTGAAGTGCTTTGGGGAACGTCTAATCCTACTAATTTTCCCGATTTTCAAACCCGAATGATACAACAGTTTCCGACTTTTGATAAAAAGAATATTAATTACAGTAAAGCTATCTTTGAGGTAACATCAAATGTAAATCCTTCCCTAAATGGAGAAAATGTTTTGTTCACTTTAAAGTCAGCTTATGGTTCCAAAGGCATTCATTTTACAATAGACGGATCTATACCAAATATAAATTCTGAGATTTATGATACTCCGATACTAATTAACCAAAGCGAAACAGTTAGGGCGGCCTATTTTGAAAACAATAAACAGCAAAGCGCCGTTATTGAGCAGTCTTTTTTCTGGAATAAAGCAACAGGCAAAAAGATAACCTTAGTCAATCAGCCCCATCAAAACTATAGTAACGGTGGCGCTTTTACTTTGGTTGATGGAATACAAGCCAATAGGAGTAAAATAGGTAGAGATTGGCTTGGGTTTTTAGGCAAAGATATGGATGCTACTATTGATTTAGGTAAAGAAATGTTTGTGAATAAAGTAAAAGTTAGCGTCCTTTCAAGTGAAGGAAGTTGGATTTACTACCCAACGGGGATAGAAGTACTCATTTCTAATGATGGTCAAAATTTTCAAAGTATAAAACATGTTTCTTTAGCAGAAATACAAGAAGACAAAGGGAATGTTATTGTAGAAATTGAACCTCAAAATGCTCAATATATTAAAGTTATTGCTAACAATATGGGAACCATAACAGAAGGAAACCCTGGAGCAGGGTCAGCTGCTTGGTTATTTGTGGATGAAATTGGAGTAGAATAAAAATAAAGCATTATGTCAAATCGCAGAAATTTTATAAAAACAGCTGCTGTAGGTTCAGTTGGACTTGCATTTTCTTCCTTTACTTCTAAATTAGATGAAGAGACAAAAACAAAAAGCAAATCCAACCAGCCCATTGTAATTTCCACATGGAATTTTGGGGTAAAAGCCAATGGAGCCGCATGGGAAATACTAAAAAATAATGGCCGCGCCCTTGATGCTGTGGAGGCAGGAGTGAAAATTCCAGAAGGTGACCCAAACGAAAGAAGCGTAGGTTATGGAGGAAGACCGGATAGAGATGGCAGAGTTACCTTAGATGCTTGTATTATGGATGAGTTTGCCAATATTGGTTCGGTGGCTTGTTTAGAACATATAAAACATCCTATTTCAGTGGCTAGAGCAGTAATGGAAAAAACGCCCCATGTTATGTTGGTTGGGGATGGTGCTTTGCAATTTGCATTGGAACAAGGTTTTACCAAAGAAAATTTATTGGTGGAAGCTTCTGAAAAAGAATGGAAAGAATGGCTAAAAACGAGTCAGTATAAACCTATTGCAAATATCGAAAACCATGACACGATAGGTATGATTGCATTAGATAGTTACGGAAATCTTTCAGGAGCGTGTACTACTAGTGGCATGGCGTTTAAAATGCACGGAAGGGTTGGTGATTCTCCTATCATTGGGGCTGGCTTATATGTTGATAACGAAATTGGTGCTGCTACAGCAACTGGTCATGGCGAAGAAGTTATTCGCATTGCAGGTTGCCATTTGGTTGTAGAATTAATGCGTCAAGGAAAATCACCACAACAAGCCTGTGAGGAAGCGGTATCTCGAATAGTAAAATTAACCAAAAACAGGAACAAAAACCTTAAGGATATTCAAGTGGGTTTTATTGCTTTGGATAAACAAGGAAATTTTGGTGCTTACTGTATTCAAGGTGGATT
>CANJDA010000108.1 GCA_947472705.1 Flavobacteriaceae bacterium | reverse complement strand
TAAGAGTGTTTTCATAAAGGTTTAATTAAAATTTGATTAAAAATAACCATGCCATTGGGTTACACTTTAATTTTAGATTATATTTATCAAAAGAAAATTTAACTTATTAATGAAGCATATATTAATTGTTGAAGATGAAGAAGGAATTGTACAATTCCTAAAACAAGGTCTAGAAGAAGAAGGATATCAAATAACAGCAGCCAAAGATGGTGAAGAAGGATTTAACTTTTTTAAAAAAGAAAAATTTGATTTAGCTTTACTTGATTGGATGTTGCCCAAAATGACAGGAGTCGAATTGTGTCAGGCCATTAGAGCTCAAAATCCGAAGTTACCAATTATTTTTTTGACTGCCAAAGATACAGTACAAGAAACTGTGGAAGGCTTAAAAAGTGGTGCAAACGATTATATTAAAAAACCCTTCAGCTTTGATGAATTGTTAGAACGTATCAAAGTACAATTAAGAGATACAATTGAACAAGAAATACTAACACTTGGCCCAATTCAAATTAATCTTCAAAACCATTTTGTTACCGTTAATAAAAAAGATGTTTTATTAACACAAAAAGAATTTGATTTACTTTGTTATTTAGTAAGAAACAAAGGAAAAGCGTGTTCTAGAGCACAAATTATACAAGATGTTTGGAATATTCATTTTGAATATGAAACAGGAGTCATAGATGTCTTTATGAATTCCATTCGAAAAAAATTAAATCTAAAAGTAGAAGAAGACTATATCAAAACCATACGTGGGATTGGGTATTTAGCAAAAGATTAAAAAATATGCAAAAACTCTCCTTTAAAAATAGAATTGCGTCAAACTATCTAATTACTACAGCATTATTGATTTTTGTTGTTTTTTTTGTGATTTATTCCATAGTGCGTTTTAGTGTTTACATAAAAGTTAATAATGATATTCAAAAAGAAGTCACTAAACACCTTAAGGAAATTGAAGTAAAAGAAAACTGTGTACTCTTGGTTCGCGAACAGCAATGGAAAGCAATACAGTTTAATAAAGTAGATGTTAGTCCTGCTTTTATACAATTTGTTGATGAATTAGGAGCGTTGGTTAACAAATCACCCAACCTTAAGCAAAAGCATTTAAAATACTATCCAGATGCTATCAATAACGAATTGTTTGATGGAAAGCTAGATAATATCTCTGTTCGTCAAATCCAGGTTCCTTTATATCAAGGCACAAAAATTATAGGATTTTTAATGGTTGCTATGTCGCTTGAAGATTCTAAAATGGTTTTGAATAATCTATTCATTATTTTGATTGTTGCCTATCCATTAATATTGTTAGTATTATTTCTAATAGCTCGATTTATAGCTGGAAAAAGTATCAAACCAATTAGTGCAATAATTGAAACTTCTAAGATTATAACTAAAGACAATTTAAAATCCAGAATCCCGTTGCCACAAAACAAAGACGAATTGTATTTATTGTCTCAAACTATCAATAATTTATTGGATAGGGTAGAGAATGCTATTGAGCGCGAAAAGCAATTCTCCTCTGATGCATCACACGAACTTCGCACGCCGTTAGCTATTATCAAGGGTACATTGGAAGTGTTGGTTAGAAAGCCTAGAAACCAAGAAGAATATAAGGAAAAAATAGATTTTTGTATAAACGAAGTAAACCGTTTAAATCATTTAGTTGATGAATTACTTTTATTGGCTCGGTTTGAGAATCAAAAGCAAACATTAAAAATTGAAAATGTTTCCCTAAATGCTATTTTTCTCGATGTTATTTCAAGAAATTCTACCATCATTAATGATAAAAAAATAACCTGTGAGGCGTTTTTTGAAAAAGATTTTTATGTAAAAACGGATTCCTACTTATTATCTATTATAGTCAATAATATTTTGACAAATGCTGTGAAATATTCAAAAAACAATGGAGTCATTAATTTTAATATTACAGAAAATGAAGATGCATTAATTTGCATTATATCGGATTACGGAATTGGAATTGCAAAAGATGATTTGCAGAAAATATTTGATCAATTTTATCGGTCAAAATCAAATCAGCATCCAGAAATTAAAGGTACAGGGCTTGGTTTGTCTATAGTGAAACGTTTGAGCATTCTTTTGCAAATTGATTTGAATATTGAAAGCAAAGAAAATGAAGGTACCAAGGTTGTATTAAGCTTTTCTAAATAATCGAATTAATGATAATTATCAGTTAAAAATGGGTAAATCTAAGATACCTTTGAGGAAACACTTAAAATTACATAATTATGAATGATGCACATTATCACTTATTAGTGAATCATTTCCCTATTATTGGGACAATATTTGGATTCGGAATATTATTAACAGGCATAGTTTTGAAAAACAATATTGTTAAGAACGTCGCCTATGTATTATTTATAGTAACAGCCATTTTTACAGCTGTCAGTATGGGAACTGGAGAAGGAGCAGAAGAAGTAGTTGAAGAAATGCCAAATATTGGTAAACAGATAATTCATGAACATGAAGAAATGGCTGAAAAATTAGCTTTAGTTTTATATGTTTTAGGCGTTGTTTCTTTGTTAGGTCTTTATACTAATGTTAAAAATCATAGTAAAGCAAAGCTTGTTTCCTTTTTAGCCTTATTGATTGCTATGGTAGCAGTTTTTCTGGCTAAAGAAACAGGTACATTAGGAGGTGAAATACTTCATACAGAAATAAGAAATGACAATACTACACTTAACACTGGTAGCGAACCTGAAAAGGAAAACGAAGATTAAATTAGTAACATCTTTTGAATAAAGAATATAATAAGTCCAACTTTCACAAGCATACCTTTTGCATTTGGCAAGAAGCAGATATTGAAGTAATCAAAGATTTGACAATTCATTATGTAAGTGTTTCTGGTAGTCACTATAGTTTTACTAATGATGGCGTGTACCGAATTTCAAATCATTGGGGTAGAGCAGCAAATTGTAGATGGCGCTTGCAGTCAAAAGATGGTTATAAAAACCAACATTCTAAAATTGGATTTGCTTATTGGACAGATTTTTACCCTAACGATGACATTTCTAAATTGTTTTTTATAAAAATTAATTTTGATACCAAAGAAGTTTCTTTTCATCACAAAGATTCAGAGGCAACTTTAAATAAAGTGATATATAGGAATGCTAACGATACAGCTAAACGCATTAATTTTATTAAAGAAGTATTATTACAAACAAATTGGGCAAAGCATTTGCAATACGAAACTCTAGAAATATTGAGGGTTGATATAATCAAGGAATTAATAGATTCAAATAAATCCTTTTTAACTATAAAACAAAAATACCATCGTAATTGATGGTATTTTTGTTTAAATTTCAATTAGTTGAAGCTGACTTTTGAGTCGTTCAATCAACATATTCATCATACGTTTGTTAAGACTAGAAGAATTTTGAATATATTCAGCATATTCCTCTATAGTAAATAATGCGATAACCATCCCTTTTAACGAATTTCTAAACTTGATATCTCGTTGAATCACATTTTCAATATAAGCCATTTTTTTTTCAGGTGTAAGACTAAAAAAGACATTCTTTTGTTTTAGTGCATAATTAATAAAAACCTGAATAAATAAATCATTCTGTAATTTAAGAATAGGGCGAAGGGTCTTGTTTTGAAAAACCTCTTCAAAAGAAGATTGATTATTGATAGTTCCGAAAGTTTCTCCTCTAAGTTCTAAAACATGAGTATCTCTTGCTTCCATTTTTTATTTTAAAGATAAAAAAAAACCTCTGCTTTTCAACAGAGGTTTTTTTTACTTATTAATAATTAATTGTCAACAATTATTTGATTTTGAAGACAACTTTACGTACTAAACGTCTAGCATATTCTGAGTTTTTATCTACTGAATCATCAACACCATTTCCAACAATTGTTAATCTTGAAGGACTAATTCCAGCTTTACTCAAGATAGTTTTAACATTTTGAGCTCTATCAGTTGAAATTTTATTGTTGTATGCTGTATTTCCAATTTCATCAGCATATCCTGTAATTTCAACTGATTTGTTAGGATTGTTTTTCAAATAATTCAAGATGAATCCGATGTTATCCGAAGAAGCGTTAGTAGGTTGTGGACTGTTTACATCAAAGTAAGCAGCAACATAACCGTCATTGATTAATTGTTCTAACATTCCAGTTGTAATAGTTGAATTGTTAGTATTGTTATTATTGGTAATAGTTTTATCAATATATTTTTCTAACTCATCTGGAACTCCATTGTTGTTTTTGTCAACCATTATTCCTTTGGTATCAACAGCAACTCCAGCAATAGAATTATTTTCAGCATCTAAATAATCTGGAACACCATCTTTATCACTATCATTCATCAAGGTTTCAATTTCTCCAACTCGTTTATTCAAGCCATCAATTTCTTTATCTTTCTTATCTTGAATAAGTGCCCAGTCACCATGCATTTTTTTACTACCAAGAGCAACAGATAGACCTAATGAAGTTTCAAACAAACTACCGGTTAAGTTATTGTTTCTTTGCGAATATGCTCCGTCCCAAGTAAAGTGCTGTCTAATATTTGAATTAACAGTAACGTCAAGATAAAGACTCACGTTATTGAAAATTCTATAAGCAGGAGTAAGACCAACAAGGATACCTCCGTTTAATTCTTTCTTTCCTTTGTTATTGCTAACATCAGTATTCATTTTTGGGGACATTTGAGAAGCCTGAATACCAAAATGAAATAATAAACCAAATCGTTTAGCATTATCTTGAATTTCAAATAATCTTACAGCATTTACAACGCCTTCGAAAGTTAATTGAAGATGTTGTAGTTTAAAAGGTTTACTTTCAGAACCTGGCATGTTTTTAATATCATCATATGAAAAATGTGTTTTAATACCAAATTTTGGGCTAATCATACGTCTAACACCAAAACCATAATGATTCAACATAAATCCACCTAAAAACTTATCAGGATCACTTGCATAATATCCGTCAGAATATGGTTTGGCTCCTTTACTTTGACCCAAATCAAACTCAATAGACCATCTGTTGTATGTATCTCCAACGATTTCTTTATCAGTCTCAGCAGCTATTAGCTCTTTATCTGATTTTTTGTCATCTTTCTTTTTTTGTGCCTCAACAGTTAATGTTGTACTTAAAAGCGTTATTAATAATAGTAGGAAATTCTTCATACGCTATGATTTCTAAATTATTTAATGAAATGTTAAATCACTGCAAATATAAATGTTTCCGCCAAATAACCAACTTTTTTGTCTATTATTGACTTGAACAAAAAGATAAAAACTAAAAGTTAATAATTTTAAAATCACTAGTGTTTTCAATACTTTTAAAGTATATAGCAAAGTCAACTCTAAAACTATTAACAAAAATTTTAATTAGTTGTTGAAAAAAATAAAAAATGCGCTTCTAAGTTTCTATTCTAACAAACTAGGAAATTAAAGTTAAAGCTAATGATTTATCAAAAATGACATTTATAGAAAATGAAATTATTAAGTTTGTTTAAAAAAAATATTTATGAGATTTCATACTAGAAAATGGGTTAAACCCGAAGACTTAAATCCAAACAGCACCTTGTTTGGAGGTAGATTATTAGCATGGATTGATGAAGAATTAGCTTTATATTCTGTTATACAACTTCAAAATAATAAAATTGTTACTAAACATATGTCAGAAATTGATTTTGTTAGTTCGGCAAAGCAAGGGGATATTGTTGAAATAGGCATTGATGTAATAAAATTTGGTAATACATCTCTAATATTAAAGTGTCAAGTCCGCAATATGATGACAAGAGATATTATTATTACTATAGACAGTATCACCATGGTAAATCTTGACGTTAATGGCAAACCAACACCTCATGGAAAAACCAAAATTGAATATGTAAAAGACAGGATAAACGATTAGCTAAAATAGTTAAAAGAAATAAAAAGTTAAATGAGTAAAAGAGATTTAAAAAAATACCTAGAAGAACTCAATAATGAACAATTGAAAGAACAAATCATAGAATTGTATCATAAGTTTAGTGATGTAAAAATCTATTATGACTTTGTTTTCAAACCTAATGAAGGAAAGCTGGCAGATGAAGCAA
Organism: Flavobacteriaceae bacterium; assembly: GCA_947472705.1. GTDB lineage: Bacteria > Bacteroidota > Bacteroidia > Flavobacteriales > Flavobacteriaceae > Flavobacterium. Next base: position 1,400 of record CANJDA010000108.1, on the reverse strand, counting down.
AAGTTAAAATTTCCAACGAATATTTTCCAATTAAAGGGCGTAAATCAAAAATGCGTCGTTCTGTTGCTCAAAAATTCATAAAACATTTTATCACTTTGGGTGTAGATGAATTTATTGTCGCTGATTTGATGCTATATAACCTTGAAATTGCTCAAGCCTATTCTTCTGAAAAGGTTATAAAACAAGAATTGTTTTTTAAAAGCATGCTTAATTCCTTCCAGCAAGTAATTTCTTTTTTAATAGAAAAAGGAATATTAAATCAATTTCAAAATAGAGTAGTGGCTATAAAAGACGAAGTTATACATCAAAATTGGTTCAATCAATATGAGTTCAATGCAGTTGTAGAACGATTTGAATATTAATTTTCTGTAAATTAAACTTTAAAATGTGCTATAACTCTTTTTTAGATGTACTTTTGCAAAATTGTACCAATCGCCATGACTCAAAAAGATTTAAGCATCGAAATTGAAGAAAAAAAGGAACTTTATGGTTACCAAAAAGGCGATATTGACAAAATTTTTGAAAGATTAGATAATGCCCCAAACGATCACCATTTACTATACCAATTGCCAACTGGTGGAGGTAAAACAGTAATTTTTTCAGAAATAGTTAGGCGTTATTTATCAAAGCATGATAAAAAAGTTGTAGTGCTAACTCATAGAATTGAGCTTTGCAAGCAAACATCCAAAATGCTAAAAGGTTTTGATGTCAAAAACAAAATCATTAACAGTAATATTAAGGAATTGCCCGATCAAGATGAATATTCTTGTTTTGTAGCTATGGTTGAAACACTTAAAAACCGACTTAATGATGAAAAATTAATGATAGATAATGTGGGGTTGGTTATTATAGATGAAGCTCATTATAATTCTTTTCGAAAACTGTTTAGTCAATTTAAAAAATCCTTTATTCTTGGAGTTACAGCTACACCATTAAGCTCTAATATTAAGTTGCCCATGCATCAAAATTATGATGAATTAATAGTGGGAGATACTATTCAGTCTTTAATAGATAGTGGTTTTTTAGCCAAGGCTACAACTTATAGTTATGATGTTGGATTGACTTCTTTGAAGGTTGGAATTAATGGAGATTATACAGTAAAATCTTCTGATGATTTATATATGAATATGGTAATGCAAGAAAAACTTTTGCATGCCTATACAGAAAAATCATTAGGAAAAAAGACCTTGATTTTTAATAATGGAATTAATACATCATTGTATGTATATGAAACTTTTAAAGAAGCTGGATATCCAATCAAACATTTAGATAATACAACATCCGTTGAAGATAGAAAGGAAATATTACATTGGTTTAAAAAAACTCAAGATGCTATTCTAACATCTGTTGGAATTTTAACAACTGGATTTGATGAACCTACAGTGGAAAGCATAATTTTG
>CANJDA010000107.1 GCA_947472705.1 Flavobacteriaceae bacterium | reverse complement strand
TACTAACTTTAGTAATACTAATTTCACTTACAAAGAAAGCGAAGTCTTCAAAGACAAAACACTTTACAATAAAAAAAATGTCATCCTTTCCGATTATTGGAATGTATCCGGTTTAACTGCTACGGATGAAGAGCAAGAGATTGTACTTAAAATGGCCGACAAACAATAAGAAAACCATCATTTTTATTTTTCATAAAACTACAATTAAAGCCTTTTGTATCTTTGTTTTATTAGTCTATATTTGCACACTTTTTATAATATATATACCAATGAAAGCAGGAATTGTAGGGTTACCCAATGTTGGAAAATCAACTTTATTTAATTGTTTATCTAATGCCAAAGCGCAAAGTGCTAACTTTCCGTTTTGTACTATTGAACCTAATATTGGCGTAGTCAATGTGCCCGATCCTAGAATTGTTCGTTTGGAGGAATTGGTAAACCCAGAGCGAGTGCAAATGGCAACTGTTGATATTGTTGATATTGCAGGTTTGGTAAAAGGTGCCAGCAAAGGAGAAGGTTTAGGAAATCAGTTCTTAGCTAATATTAGAGAGTGTAATGCTATCATACACGTGTTGCGTTGTTTTGATAATGACAATATCGTTCACGTTGATGGTAATGTAAACCCAATCCGAGATAAAGAAACTATTGATATAGAATTGCAGTTAAAAGATTTGGAAACTGTTGAAAAACGTTTGGAAAAAGTTAACCGTGCTGCTAAAACTGGAAATAAAGAAGCACAAGTAGAAAAAGCATTTCTTGATAGAATACGTGAATCTTTATTACAAGCAAAATCAGCAAGAACAGTTCTTCCTCAAAACCAAGATGAAGTAGAATTAATGGAAGATTTTCAATTAATTACTACTAAGCCTGTGTTGTATGTTTGTAATGTAGATGAAAGTTCAGCCGTTAATGGTAATAAATATGTTGACCAAGTACGAGAATTGGTAAAAGACGAAGATTCCGAAGTCATTATCTTATCAGTAGGTGCTGAAGCCGATATTACCGAACTAGAAAGTTATGAAGAACGTCAAGTATTTCTTGAAGATATGGGATTGACTGAGCCTGGTTCAGCGGTTTTAATACGTGCAGCTTATAAATTATTAAAATTACAAACCTATTTCACAGCTGGAGTTAAAGAAGTTCGTGCATGGACAATTAAAATTGGCGATACTGCTCCTAAAGCGGCTGGTGTAATTCATACTGATTTCGAAAAAGGATTTATTCGTGCCGAAGTAATTGCCTATGAAGACTTCTCTCAATTTGGCTCAGAGGCCAAAGTAAAAGAAGCAGGAAAATTGCGAGTGGAAGGAAAGGAATACATTGTAAAAGATGGAGACGTAATGCATTTCCGTTTTAATGTTTAATTCCAAAAAAGAAGAAAGAAACTATAAGGAAAATATATAGAACCGTTAAAATATTTAGCGGTTTTTTTATGGAATATATCTTTCTTTTTTGCTCTATTTTTTTGTCAATATCATTCTTAATAACTTTGATAATTATCATTTCAAAAATCCTTGTATTTCCACTATATTAGCACACCTAAGACCAAGAAGTAAAGGTCAAGTACAATACAATTAAAACCTATAGTTTTATTATAGTGGAACAAAATCAATATACCGAAGATAATATTCGCTCCCTCGATTGGAAAGAGCACATTCGTATGCGTCCCGGAATGTACATTGGGAAATTGGGAGATGGTTCTTCTCCCGATGATGGAATTTACATTCTGCTGAAAGAAACCATAGACAACTGTATCGACGAATTTGTTATGGGTGCTGGCAAAGTAATTGAAGTTACCATCAAAGATAAAATGGTTACCGTTCGTGATTATGGTCGTGGTATTCCGTTAGGAAAAGTTGTAGATGTAGTTTCCAAAATGAATACGGGTGGAAAATACGATTCTAAAGCCTTTAAGAAATCAGTCGGTTTGAATGGTGTGGGTACCAAAGCAGTAAATGCGCTTTCCAATTATTTCCGTGTGGAATCGGTTCGTGATAACCAACAAAAAGCAGCCGAATTCTCAGCCGGTAACTTAACGATTGAAGAAGATATTGCCGAATCGACCAAACGAAGAGGAACCAAAGTTTCTTTCGTAGCCGATGAAACCATTTTCAAAAATTACAAATACCGAAACGAGTACATCATTAAGATGCTCAAAAACTATTGTTACTTAAACCGTGGTTTAACGATATATTACAATGGTGAAAAATACATTTCTGAATTTGGATTAAAAGATTTACTCGAAGAAACGATTTCGGAAGATGATATGCAATATCCAGTTATTCATCTTGAAGGTGATGATATTGAAATTGCATTAACCCATAGCAAATCGCAGTATTCAGAAGAATACCATTCGTTTGTAAATGGTCAAAATACCACACAAGGAGGAACACACTTAGGGGCTTTTCGAGAAGCGATTGTAAAAACCATCAAAGAGTTTTACAACAAACCTTTTGAAGCTTCCGATATTCGTAAGTCAATAGTATCTGCTGTTGCAGTAAAAGTCGAAGAACCCGTTTTCGAAAGTCAAACAAAAACCAAATTAGGTTCTACAGAAATTGGTCCTAAAGGCCCTTCAGTGAGAACCTTCGTAAATGATTTTATCAAAACCAAACTCGATAACTTTTTACATAAAAACCCTGAAGTTGCTGACCAATTATTGCGCAAGATTCTTCAAGCGGAACGTGAACGTAAAGAGTTGTCAGGTATTCGGAAATTAGCCAAAGACCGTGCTAAGAAAGCGAGTCTTCACAATAAAAAACTACGTGATTGCCGTGTGCATTTAACTGATGCCAAAAACCCAAGAAGTTTAGAAAGCACTTTGTTTATTACCGAGGGAGATTCGGCTTCGGGTTCGATTACCAAATCGCGCGATGTGAATACTCAAGCGGTATTTAGTTTGCGTGGAAAGCCTTTGAATTCCTATGGCATGACCAAAAAGATTGTGTATGAAAATGAAGAGTTCAACTTGTTGCAAGCCGCTTTGGATATCGAAGAAGACATGGGAGACTTGCGCTATAATAACATAGTAATCGCTACCGATGCCGATGTTGATGGGATGCACATTCGCTTGTTGTTGATTACTTTCTTCCTGCAATTCTTTCCCGAGCTGATTAAGGACGGACATTTATATATTTTGCAGACGCCCTTATTCCGGGTGCGAAACAAAAAAGAAACCATCTATTGCTATAGCGATGAAGAGCGAGTAAACGCCATCGAAAAACTAAAACCCAAACCCGAAATCACTCGATTCAAAGGATTGGGAGAAATCTCTCCTGATGAGTTTAAGCATTTCATAGGACAAGACATTCGCTTAGATCCAGTAATGTTAGATAAAGCTACTTCCATTGAAACACTATTGGAGTTTTATATGGGTAAAAACACACCAGACCGTCAGGATTTCATTATCAATAACTTGAAAGTGGAATTGGATGTAGTGGATAAAAATTAAAATAGATTCTGAAATAGTCAGTATAAATGAACAACGAAGAAGAAGACGATATCATCCCTAACGAAGACGAAAACAACGACGCGTTAAACGAGTCAACTGGTGATGAAGCTACAGATGAAGGTTTTGACGATGTCATACGCCCTTCAACCGGTAGCCATTTCTATGAAAACGATGAAAATCCTGAAGATACTATTACAAAAGTAACGGGTATGTATAAGGATTGGTTCCTGGATTACGCCTCATATGTAATCTTAGAACGTGCCGTACCTGCTATTGAAGACGGATTTAAACCAGTGCAACGTCGTATCATGCATTCCATGAAAGAGCTTGATGATGGGCGTTACAATAAGGTGGCAAACATCGTTGGACATACGATGCAATATCATCCTCACGGTGATGCGAGTATTGGTGATGCCATGGTGCAGATTGGTCAAAAAGATTTGATTATCGATATGCAAGGGAACTGGGGAAACATCCTCACTGGGGATAGTGCTGCAGCTTCCCGTTATATTGAGGCGCGTATTTCTAAGTTTGGTCACGATGTCTTGTATTCGCCTAAGATTACCGAATGGGGAATGTCCTATGATGGTCGTCGTGCAGAACCTATTAATCTTCCAGTAAAGTTCCCGTTGCTGTTAGCCCAAGGAGCCGAAGGAATTGCTGTTGGGCTTTCAACTAAAATTTTACCACACAACTTTAACGAACTGATAGATTGTTCAATAAAAGTTTTAAAAAATAAACCGTTTACTTTATTTCCCGATTTCCCAACGGCTGGTATTGCCGATGTGTCCAATTATAATGACGGTATGCGTGGTGGGCGCGTTCGCGTTCGTGCCAAAATAAGTCAGTTAGACAAACAAACTTTAGTCATTACTCAAATTCCGTTTTCTACTAATACTTCAACCTTGATTGACAGTATTTTGAAAGCGAATGAAAAAGGAAAAATCAAAGTCAAAAAGATTGAAGACAACACCGCCGCTGAAGTTGAGATTCTTATCCATCTTCCACCAGGGGTGTCTCCTGATAAAACTATTGACGCTTTATATGCGTTCACCGCTTGCGAAACTTCGGTAGCACCTTTGGGCTGTGTGATTGAAAACCATAAACCGAGATTCATTGGAGTTTCGGATATGTTGCGCATTTCTACACATCGCACCGTTGATTTGCTTAAACGTGAATTGGAGATACAGTTAGACGAATTAGAAAACAAATGGCATTTCGCCACCTTAGAGAAAATCTTCATTAGAGAAGAAATGTACATCGACTTTAAGTTGTACTCCGACAGAGAGACTTTGTATGTTTATATGTATGACCAATTTAAGCCTTTTGTTAAATCATTCGTTCGCGAAATCAATGATGACGATTTGCAAAAACTAACGCAAATCCCAATGATTCGTATCACACGTTTTGACTCGGATAAGGCGGATGATGCTATTTCCAAGTTGGAAGCCGAGATGGAACAAGTAAAACATCATTTAGATCATATTATTGATTACACTATTGATTTCTTCCAAAAGCTGAAAGACAAATATGGCAAAGGCCGCGAGCGTCAAACAGAACTTCGTAGTTTTGATAATATTGAAGCTACTAAAGTGGCGCTGAGAAACACGAAACTTTATGTTAACAAAGAAGAAGGATTCTTTGGAACTGGATTGAAGAAAGACGAATACGTAGCCGATTGTTCGGATATAGACGATGTGATTGTTTTTTTACGGGATGGAAAAATGATGATTTCTAAAGTAGATGACAAGAAGTTTGTAGGCAAAGATATCATTCACATTGCGGTATTTGATAAAAATGACAAGCGTACCATTTATAATATGATTTACCGAGATGGTAAAAATGGTTCCGCCTTTATCAAAAGATTTAATGTGTCTGGAATTACCCGTGATAAGTTTTATGATTTGACTCAAGAAAAAGCTGGTTCGCAAATTTTGTATTTCTCAGCAAATCCAAATGGAGAGGCAGAAACTGTTACAATTTTATTGCGTCAAGTAGGTAGCGTTAAAAAACTAAAATGGGATGTAGACTTTTCCGATATTGCGATAAAAGGAAGAGCTTCTAGAGGAAACACGGTTACAAAATATCCAATCAAGAAAATAGAACTCAAAGAAAAAGGCATCTCGACTTTACGTCCGCGTAAAGTATGGTTTGATGATACGGTACAACGCTTGAATGTGGATGGAAGAGGGGAGTTACTGGGAGAATTCCGCCCGAATGACCGCTTGTTAATCATTAACCAAAACGGAAAATTGAAAACCATTATTCCAGAGCTGACTACGCACTTTGAAGAGGGCATGATAGTATTGGAAAAATGGAATCCTAACAAACCTATTTCGGCAATTTATTACGATGGAGAAAAAGACCGTTACTTTGTGAAACGTTTCTTGGTAGAGAACGAAAATAAAGAAGAACTCTTTATCACCGAATATGAAAAGTCGCAATTAGAAATTGTGTCTACCGATTGGCGTCCTATGGCAGAAGTAGTTTTTGCCAAAGTAAAAGGCGTTCAAAAAGATACCATTACGGTTGATTTAGAACAGTTCATTACGGTAAAAGGAATCAAAGCCATTGGCAATCAATTGACGACAGACAAACTGAAACAAGTGAATTTACTAGATCCATTGCCATACGAAGAGCCCGAACCCGAGCCTGCTGAAGAAATGGAAGTGACCGAAGAAGACAATGTCTCTGATGACATTCAAACCGAAACTGGTGATGACGGACAGATTACTTTGTCATTAGAATAAAAAAACTCCCAAGTAATTGGGAGTTTTTTATTAGTTTGTAACGTCAGAATCTTTAAGTTTCTTATCAGCAATTTCACTGTTGTGAAGTTTGACCGCATTTTTGCTTTTCTTCATTCTTAAGTTTAAGAATTCCACAAATAAAGAGAAGAAGATTGAGAAGTACAAATACCCTTTTGGAATCGTACCCACTTCTACATCATCGCCAAAACGGAAATGCGCCAAATGCGATCCTTCGGCTATCAGCATCACGCCAATTAAGATTAAGAATGATAAACCAAGGATTTGTATAGTTGGATGTTCGTTAACGAATCTAGAAACAGGTCCAGCAAAAATCATCATGATGATGATAGAAATCACCACAGCCAATATCATAATAATTAAAGCACCTTCATAACCAACACCACCTTCGGCTGGCACTTTCATGCTCACTAATCCAACGGCAGTTAAAATACTATCAAATGAAAAAACGATATTTAATAAAGCAATTTGGAGAATGGCAGCCGATAGTTTATTACTAGCTTTACCTTTTTCGCTTTCTTCTTCGCCTTCCAATTTATGATGAATTTCAGTAACCGATTTGTATAACAAGAATAAGCCTCCACCAAAGATAATCAAGCTTTGTCCCGTGATATGCGCTTCAAAAAAGCCCCAATCGATAGCTAAAATAGTATCCTGCAAACTCAACACCCACGTAATTCCGAATAACAAAATAATACGGAAAGCCATCGCCAATAACAACCCTATACGTCTAGCTTTGGGCTGGTCTTCTGCTCGCAGTTTTCCAGAAACGATAGAAAGAAACACAATATTGTCTATTCCAAGGATGATTTCTAAAAAGGTTAATGTAATCACTGCCATCAAGGCATTAGGCGTAAATAAAATTTCCATTTGTCTAAAATATTGTTTTGCTGTTAAACGTGCTTAGTCTAGTTTTGTTACACTGCCGCGTTGTTTTTTGTCATCGCCCACATAGGAATACTCAAAGGTATAGCCCTTTTTATTGGTTGCCAAAATCGTGATGCTAATTGCTTTGCGTTCGTTCATTGTTTTGGGATGCAACTTTTGCAATACAAATTCGCAATCGTTTACCCAGCGAACAGTGGCGGTGTCGGTTTTTCCGTTATAGGTTTCTATTTGTAAACTTTCGGTACGTAGAGTTGTTGAGGTTTGTTTTTTACCATCAATCACTTTGGTGAAGGCAAACTTTCCAGTTCTGAAATCTTTGCAGTTGCGCTCGTGATCGTTGCAAGAAATAAGTAGTAAAGTAAAAAGCAGCAGCGTTATT
>CANJDA010000106.1 GCA_947472705.1 Flavobacteriaceae bacterium | reverse complement strand
TATTACGCCTCCAGCAACTCCACCAATAACTCCACCAAGCACAGCACCTAGAGCGCCATTTCCACCTTTTCCAATATTGTTTCCTAAAACGCCTCCTAAAACGGCACCGCCAACAGCTCCTATGGCAGCTCCACGCTGGGTATTATTAGTGTTTTTCACAGCTTCACAACTTGTGAAAACCATTGACAACAGTAATAGACTACTCATTAAAATTGTACTAATCTTTTTCATATTCTTATTAATTAATTTTTTCAAATTGATATATAACATCGGTCATTTTACTTCCTACTTGTATTTGGTCTATAAGTTGGAAAGAAGATTCTGTTTGGTTTCCTAATCTCAAAACATAACCAGCCTTTACCGTTTTGGCTTTTGCTTCATCTAAAATTTTCATTACAAACTGTCCTTCTTTATTAATAAACCAAGTTATTGGTGTGCTATAAGAAGTACATTTTGAACTGTTTATTGTCATCGTTCCTTTGTTGTTATTCGAAATAAATTTCCATGTGCTTCCTATAAAACATTTAGAATCAGCTAAGTCAAATGATGTTACTTTTATAACATCTGAACCTGGATAATTTACTGAAACAATTTGCCAGTTACCTTTGATAGCTACCTGTGAATGTGTATCCGTTTTGGTACTCGTTGCTGAATTAGTTGATTTACAAGAAATAATCAAAATCGAAAGCAAACTAATTAGAAATATTTTGTTCATACCTTCATATTATTAAATTAATTCTGCAAATATAGATTCATTTTTGATTTGCCTTTTACAAAATATGACTAAAACATTATAGAATTATTTCTACGTCAATTTGTCATAACCACCATAATTGGTATTAGTTTTGAGTAGTAGAACGGCAAACGTTTAATCTAAAAAAATAACAATATGACAACAGGAAAAATTAATGTATCAGTAGAAAACATCTTTCCGCTAATCAAGAAGTTTTTATACAGCGACCACGAAATTTTCTTGCGTGAATTGGTATCCAATGCAACTGATGCTACCCTAAAACTAAAACACCTTACTAGTATTGGTGAAGCAAAAGTGGAATACGGCAATCCCCTTATCGAAGTTAAAATTGACAAAGAAGGTAAAAAACTACACCTAATCGATCAAGGACTAGGGATGACAGCGGAAGAAGTAGAAAAATACATCAACCAAGTGGCATTCTCTGGTGCCGAAGAGTTTCTTGAAAAATATAAAGACTCTGCCAAAGATTCAGGTATCATTGGTCATTTCGGTCTTGGTTTCTATTCCGCCTTTATGGTGGCTGAAAAAGTAGAAATCATAACTAAATCCTATAAAGACGAACCCGCAGCGCATTGGACATGTGACGGAAGCCCTGAATTTACTTTGGAACCACATGACAAAACCAACAGAGGAACCGAAATCATCCTTCACATTGCAGAAGATTCAGTAGAGTTTTTAGAAGAGTATCGTATCCGTGAATTGTTGACCAAATACAACAAATTCATGCCGGTGCCGATTAAATTTGGTACTCGTACTGAAAAAATTGAGCAGAAAAAAGGAGAATCAGTTGCCGAAGAAGACAAAGACAACATCTTCACCGAAATAGAAGTTGATAACATCATAAACAACCCAAATCCGGCATGGACAAAACAACCCGTTGATTTAACCGATGAAGATTATAAAAATTTCTATCGTGAATTGTACCCTATGCAGTTTGAAGAACCATTATTCAACATTCATTTGAATGTAGATTATCCGTTCAACCTGACAGGGATTTTGTATTTCCCAAAAATGTCAGCCGATTTGCAAATGCAAAAAGACAAAATACAGTTGTACCAAAATCAAGTTTATGTAACCGATAACGTAGAAGGAATTGTACCAGAGTTTTTGGGGATGCTAAAAGGAGTTATCGATTCACCAGATATTCCGCTAAATGTTTCGCGTTCCTATCTTCAAGCTGATAGCAATGTGAAAAAAATATCAAACTACATCACTCGTAAAGTAGCCGACAAACTTAAATCACTATTCAACGAAAACCGCGAAGACTTTGAGAAAAAATGGAACGACATCAAAATCGTATTGGAATACGGTATGTTATCGGAACCTAAATTCTACGAAAAAGCAGGCGACTTCGTTTTATACCCAAGCGTAGAGGACAAATACTATACTTTGGCCGAACTTAAAGAAGCTATAACCACTAATCAAACCGATAAAAACGGAAAACTAGTAGTGCTTTATGCTTCTAATAAAGATGCTCAACACGGGTACATTGAAATCGCCAAAGAAAAAGGCTATGATGTAATCTTGTTAGATTCGCCTATCGTTTCTCACTTAATTCAAAAATTGGAAAGCGATAACGAAAACCTAACCTTTGTTCGTGTCGATTCTGACCACATCGATAAATTAATTCAAAAAGAAGACACTCAAATTTCTAAATTATCAGAAGAAGAATCAACTCAATTAAAAACCGTCCTGGAAGAAATTGTACCCAAAGCCAACTACTCTATTCAATTAGAACCAATGGATAGCAGTGCTGCTCCCTTCATTATCACCCAACCCGAATTCATGCGAAGAATGAAAGAAATGAGCCAATCAGGCGGTGGCGGAATGTTCGGTATGGGCAACTTCCCAGAAATGTACAATTTAGTGGTAAACACCAATTCCGATTTAGCCACAACCATTCTTAACACCGAAGATAAATCGGTTCAAGAAAGCTTAGTAAAACAAGCCTTAGACTTAGCTAAAATATCCCAAGGCTTACTAAAAGGCGAAGAGCTAACGGCTTTTGTAAAACGTAGCTTCGAGTTGATAAAATAAGACTTTGAGACAATAGACAAAGAGATAATAGACCTGCAAGTTTGCACTTGCAGGTTTTTTTATTCAACATATTTCCCGACCTTAGCTGTTCATCATCACCCTGAGCGTAGTCGAAGGGCGTAAATCATAACTAATAACTCATAACTAATTATGACCCTCCACATCGAAACTCCAGCCCTCCTATTCTCAGCTACATCATTAATACTTTTGGCCTACACCAACCGCTTTCTAACCATAGCCCAAATCGTTCGTAGCCTGAAAAAACACTACGATGAGTTTCATACCAAAAGCATTTTGCTACAAATCAAAAACCTCAACCTTCGCCTTTCACTCATTCGCTACATGCAACTCTTTGGGGTATTGAGTTTATTCCTTTCTGTATTTGCCATGCTGTCATTATTCCTAGAACAACAAACTATGGGAATCTATCTTTTTGGTGCAAGCTTATTAACATTACTGATATCACTAGGAATCTCCTTCTGGGAAATTAGTATTTCAGTAACCGCACTACGCTTTCACCTTAGCGATTTATTAGAGGAAGAAGAAAAAAAACCAAAAAAGTAATTTACTTTCCCTATATTTACTCTCTATCAAACACTTACCAAACAAAAACCTTATGAAACAAAAACTACTATTACTTGTACTATTGACTTTTTCTATTGGCTTTGCCAACCCTAAAGTAAAAACCACGACCAATCCTGCTATAGGAATTATGATGTATGCCACTAATACAGGAGGTATGGTAATTTATAATATTAGCATTAAAAATACTGGAGATGAAGTCTTAACCGATATTATAGTTTTAGCGAATGATATACAGCTTAATTTTTCAACTATTGCTTCTTTAGCCCCTGGTGAAGAAGTTACTGGTTTAGTTGGTTTTAAAAATGGCACATTCTGTTTTGATCAAAGTCAGGTATTGGTTACTGCAACAGCTTCAACCACCAATACTCAAATAAGCGATTTTTCCTCTGACCCTTATGGTTATGACAACAATGGTTTACCTGGTTCCTATTATAACGATTCTACAACTACTTCAGTTTATTTAATTATATCAATGGTACCCAACAGGGCACTTATGTTGATGCCAATAACAATTCCATCGTAGACGTGGGAGATGTTATAAACTATACCTATGATGTTTACTCAAGTGGAGGCTTTGATGGAGAAATTTTTGATAACAATGCCATTATTGCAAATCCTTTCTTTACGGGGGGCTCCGGTTCTACAACTGGTATACACTATATCACTCAGGCAGAGGCTACTTTAGGTTATGTGTACAACACTTCTAACATAATAGGCTATGGTCCTTGTGACCAAGGATCCTATTTCTATGATGCCTCACCTTGCTCGGGCTGTCCAAATCCCGATAACGCCAATATAATTACTCCTCTAACCAGTGATTTACCCAATCAAATCTCAGGTAAAGTCAAATTCAACAACAATAACAATTGCACCACCGGTTTAAATTTCCCTTACAAAAGAGTTAATACTACCGATGGTACGTATACCTATAGTACCTATACCGATAATGCAGGTGACTATCATATCTTAATCCCAACTACAGGAAGTTACAATACTTCGGCTTTGAGCAACCTAAATGCTAACTTTACTTCTACTCCTTTATCTATAGATATAACCAGCAGTGGAACTGGAATTGATTACAACAATACCAATTTCTGCATCAGCTCAGCCGCTAACTATACCGATTTGAATGTAAACATGTTCAACATCAACCAAGCCATTCCTGGAAATGTAGCAACATATAGAATCACTTATCGCAATGACGGTAGCACTTCTCTAAACGGAAGCATCCAATTGACCTATGACAACGGAAAACTAACATTTTCAACTGCCACTCCGTCAATAAGCAGCTCTACTGCTTCAACCTTTACTTGGAACTACACCAACTTATTACCATTTGAAATTCGTTCCATCGATTTGTCTTTAAATGTACTTATCCCACCAACCGTTAATGTGAATGATCAATTGGCATTTACCGTAGTGGCTAACCCTACAGCTGGAGATAACGTTCCTCAAAACAACACCATGAGCTGGAATCAAACCGTACGCAGTTCTTTCGACCCTAATGACAAAACCGTTATCGAAGGCGCTACCATCAATCCATCTCAAGTGCCTAATTATCTCAACTATGTAACTCGTTTCCAAAATACAGGAACTGCCGATGCTACTACAGTAGTAATCAAAGAAACCTTAGACCCAAAACTCGACTGGAATACCTTTGAACCTATAGCTTCAAGCCATACTTCCAATGTTCAAATTAAAAATGGAAACCAAATTACCTATACTTTCTCAAACATCAATCTGCCATACGAAGCAGCAAACGAACCAGGCAGTCATGGGTGGATGGCATACAGAATCAAACCAAAAAGCAATGTAGTGGTGGGCGATATTATGAGTTCAAAATCAGACATTTATTTTGATTTTAACGCACCAATTGTTACTAATACCGTGAGCACACAAGTGAGTCTTTTGGGTACTACCGATTTTATCAAAAACAATTTTAAATTGTATCCAAACCCAGCTGGCAATTATTTTGTAATCGAGTCTTCAACAGCTACAGATTCAAGTTACCAAATCATTGACCTCAACGGAAAAGTGTTACAAGCGGATACTATAGAAAGCTTAAAACCTATCGACATCAGTTCCCTTCAAAGCGGTTTCTATTTCGTTTCCATCAAAACAAACCAAGGAAGTGCTACTTACAAATTGATTAAAAGTTAAAATTTGTTCGCATGAAGTTTCAATTAGAACGCGTACTATTGTTTAGCGATGCTGTGTTTGCTATTGCTATTATGTTAATGATTATCGAAATCAAACCGCCTCATTTGCCCGAACATATCTCATTCATTGAATCGTTGCAAATCTTTTCCGGAAAATTCCTAGTCATTATAGGAACAATATTGAGTTTTTACCTCATTGGTTTTTTTTGGTACAAGCATCACGATTTAATGAAACACCTAGTGGCTTTCGATGCCAAGTTTATCCGAATGAATTTAAGCTTGCTACTAGCCATTGCTTTTATTCCATTCTCAACTGCTTTTGTTTTCGAAAATGCACCTTCGCCTTTTACCCTATTGGTCTATAACCTTAATTATATATTGGCTACATTGCTCAATTACCGAATTTACAATTATGCACTGCATCCGTCCAACAACTTATGCCAAAGCGACATTACAGAAGATCTTAGTCATTTAAAAAAAGAAACCCTGTATGCTTGTGGAGTATATACTTTAGTCGCCATAGTAGCCTTTTTTACTCCTATCGCCCCGGCAGGTTATGCTTTATTTGCTTTTCAAGAAAAAATTGTGAAACCTAAAAAAAAGTAAGTAATCAGAAGATTTATTTAAATAAAAAACGCCCAAGTCTAAACTTGGGCGTTTTTGTTGATAGCTCTTACTACTATTAATTATAAAAATACTGTGTCGTAATGGTTGTAGTGGCATCAGTCCCTTCAGTATCTGCATTCGTTAACGGAAAATTTAAAGAGTTATAGGTATAAACATTATTATAAGTAAATGTATTACTAGATTCTGAATAAGTATCAGTCAAAATATTATGTATAAGCCCTACCGATTCTGCCTCAATAACCGCAATCTTATCAAAACCAGTAACATTCTTAAACGGATTGTTTTTAGTGTCATAAGTATAAGTATGCATTGATGCAAGTGCACTTCCATTATAAAGCTCAGTCATGCTAACTTCACTTCCCGAAAAATAAACTACACTAGTATTTAGTGGGAACGTTTGTAAAGTTGGAGTTCCTGAATAAGTGGTGGTAGAAACCGTACCATTACTATTATATACAAACTCTTCCCTAACTCCTTGGTCAACTATCCATTCTGATCTAACATAAGTGGCAAGTTTTCCACTAGTATTATAGGTAAAGGTTTCAGTCTCTTCAAGCTCATCAGCATCGCTAAAATACTCCACTTTGGTTAATAGGTCACCTGTATATGTATACTTCTCATAATATCCGTCTGAGTCCGTTGCTTTTACCATCTTCTTTCCGTTATATGAATAATTGGTGGTAACTGTTGAACCATCGTTGGCATAAGTTTCAATAGTTTTGGTAACCAAGACATCACTCTCTGTTGTAGTAGATGATGAATCACCAGATGAACAAGAAGTAAAAACCAAAGCTGAGAACCCTAGCAGGCAAATTATTTTTTTCATTTGTTGTTTTGTTTTAAGTTTTAAAGTGCAATGATAGGCAATTAAATGATTCAACAATTCATAAAAAAAAAATTAAAAATTACTTACTCAAATACATTTTCCTTCTTGAGTATAATTCATAAAACTGATCATCCTTCAAATCATCAATAAACAAGATACTCTCCCCTGTTGATTTCATCTCAGGACCCAGCGCCTTATTCACATTCGGAAATTTACTAAAAGAAAACACCGGTTGCTTAATAGCATAGCCTTTCAACTGTGGGTTAAAAGTAAAATCGGTTACTTTATTAACGCCCAGCATTACTTTGGTAGCATAATTCACATAAGGCTCCCCATAAGCTTTCGCAATAAAAGGCACCGTTCTCGAAGCCCTAGGATTGGCCTCAATGATGTAAACTATATCGTCTTTAATCGCAAACTGTATATTGATCAATCCAACCGTTCTCAACGCTAAAGCAATTTTCTTCGTATGATCTTTAATCTGTTGCATCACAAATTCGCCTAGGTTAAACGGAGGCAAAGTCGCATTACTATCTCC
>CANJDA010000105.1 GCA_947472705.1 Flavobacteriaceae bacterium | reverse complement strand
TGTTGATGCTAACCTGAATTTTCCGAGATTGTTTTTACCGTTTAAAACAGATAAGATTATACCGAAAACTATGATCCCGTTTACCAAATTTAGTATTGGTTATTCAAAACAAACTAATATTGGTTTAGACAAATTAAACTTTACCAGTTCATTGGCCTACAATTGGACTCCGAAAAAAACGGTCTCCTATAAATTCGAATTGTTTAATATTCAATTTGTTAAAAATCTAAATCCAGCAAACTATTACAATATTTATAAATCATCCTATAACACCATAAATAATATTGCCCAAAACTATACGGTAAATCCAACTTATTTAGATAGTAATGGAAATTTAATTGTGCAAAATGGTGTGTTAGGTTTTACTTATGATGCGCTTACCAATCCTAGTTTAGGACTAAGTGATACAGATATTAAATCAGTATTGAGTATTGAAGAACGTAGACAACGATTAACGGAAAACAATTTGGTTTTTGCTTCAAGCATTTCATTTTCAAAAACCTCACAAAAAGATTTGTTTGATAATGATTTTTATACTTTTAAAACAAAAATTGAATCTGCTGGAAACTTTTTATCACTATTTGCAAGAGCCTCAAAACAACTTAAAAATCAAAATGGAGCCAATACTATTTTTGATGTTGAATTTTCACAATACATAAAAACTGAATTTGAATACATTAAGCATTGGGATTTAAGTCGTAAAAAAGTATTAGCGACTAGAGCCTTTTTTGGTGTTGCTTTTCCATATGGCAATTCTAAAAGCATACCTTTTTCGCGAAGTTATTTTGCTGGAGGTTCCAATGATAACCGTGCTTGGCAGTCCTATAGTTTAGGGCCTGGAGGCAGTAGTAGCTTTTTAGATTTTAATGAAGCTAATATGAAGCTAATGATTAGCAACGAATTACGTTTTTCTATATTTAAAAAACTAAACGGTGCGCTTTTTATAGACACTGGAAATATTTGGAACGTATTAGACAACACTACTTTTGAGCCTTCTATTTTTCGAAATTTTAAGTCTTTAGAAAACATAGCAATTGGAACTGGTTATGGATTACGCTATGATTTTAATTTCTTTATCCTTCGCTTTGATATGGGTTTCAAAACCTACAATCCGGCTAGAAAAGAAGATAAATGGTTCAAAGAAATGCGCTTTGATAAATCCGTTATAAATATTGGAATAAATTATCCTTTCTAACATTAGAAATTATTATTTTTGTACCCTTAACTTTAAATCAACCCATAACAATGGCTCACAATATAAAACCAGGAGTAGCAACAGGAGATGATGTTCAAGCAATATTTAATTATGCTAAAGAAAAAGGTTTCGCACTTCCTGCTGTAAATGTAATTGGTTCCAGCACTATCAATGGAGTTTTGGAAACTGCTGCTAAATTAAATGCTCCTGTAATTATTCAATTTTCAAATGGTGGTGCAGCCTATAATGCTGGAAAAGGATTGTCAAACGATGGTCAAAAATCCGCTATCCTTGGTGGCATAGCAGGAGCCAAACACATACACACCTTGGCAGAAGCCTACGGAGCTACTGTTATACTTCATACGGATCATTGTGCCAAAAATTTATTACCATGGTTAGATGGTTTATTAGACGCTTCAGAGAAACATTTTGCCGAAACTGGGAAGCCTTTGTACTCTTCACACATGATTGATTTATCAGAAGAACCTTTGCATGAAAACATAGAAATTTGTCAAAAATATTTGACTCGTATGAGTAAAATGGGCATGACTTTAGAAATCGAATTAGGAATCACTGGTGGTGAAGAAGACGGCGTTGACAACTCCGATGTAGACAGTTCAAAATTGTATACCCAACCTGATGAAGTAGCCTATGCTTATGAAGAGTTAATGAAAATTTCTCCTAAATTTACTATTGCAGCCGCTTTCGGAAACGTACATGGTGTTTACAAACCTGGAAACGTAAAACTGACTCCTAAAATCTTGAAAAACTCTCAAGATTATGTTCAAAATAAATTCAATACAGGACACAATCCTGTAGATTTTGTTTTCCACGGAGGTTCGGGTTCTACTCTAGAAGAAATTAGAGAAGCTATTTCTTATGGTGTTATCAAAATGAATATTGATACCGATTTACAATTTGCTTTCACCGAAGGAATTCGTGATTATATGACTTCAAAAATTGATTACTTAAGAACTCAAATCGGAAGCCCAGACGGTGCTGATTCTCCTAACAAAAAACATTATGACCCAAGAAAATGGGTTCGTGAAGGTGAATTAACTTTCAATAAAAGACTTGAACAGGCATTTGCCGACTTGAATAACATTAACACATTATAAATTAAATTTCGAATTAAGAGCTAACTCCTAATTCATAATTCACAATTAATTATGGCTTGGTTTAAAAGAACAGAAAAAGGAATTACCACCGCAACAGAAGATAAAAAAGACGTTCCAAAAGGTCTTTGGTATAAATCACCTACCGGAAAAATAATTGATCAAGATGAACTAGCTCGAAATTTATGGGTAAGTCCCGAAGATGATTTTCATGTTAGAATTGGCAGTAAAGAATATTTCGAAATCTTGTTTGACAACAATGAATTCAAAGAATTAGATGCCAACATGACTTCCAAAGACACATTAGGTTTTGTAGACTCAAAAAAATATTCTGATCGTTTAAAAGAAGCTATCGATAAAACCGGATTGAAAGATGCTGTTAGAACTGCTGTTGGAAAATCAAAAGGAAATGACTTGGTAGTTTGTTGTATGGACTTTGCTTTTATTGGTGGATCAATGGGTGCCGTAGTGGGTGAAAAAATTGCTCGTGGTATTGACCATTCAATCAAAAATAGAATTCCTTTTGTAATGATATCAAAATCAGGTGGAGCTCGTATGATGGAAGCTGCTTATTCCTTGATGCAGTTAGCTAAAACTTCAGCAAAATTGGCGCAATTAGCTGAAGCAAAAATTCCATACATATCTCTATGTACTGATCCAACTACAGGTGGAACTACAGCTTCCTATGCCATGCTAGGAGACATCAATATTTCTGAACCAGGAGCGTTGATTGGTTTTGCTGGTCCTAGAGTAGTTCGTGATACTACGGGTAAAGATTTACCAGAAGGTTTTCAAACGGCTGAGTTCGTTTTAGATCATGGTTTCCTTGATTTTATTACTCCACGTAAAGAGCTAAAAGACAAAATCAACTTGTACATTGATTTAATATTAAATCAGGATGTGAGATAAGTTTTTATCGACTTCATTAATATAAAGAACACAAGGTTTTCGCTTTGTGTTTTTTTGTATACTGAAATGAGTTGCACATTATTCAAAAAGAAATCCCTAAAAGTTTCCTTTTTTGACTAAGACTTTTACCTTTGTAGCTCTCAACAAAAAGACAATGAATAAATACAGTAAAAGAAGAGAAGCTTTATTATACCACGCCAAACCAACACCAGGTAAAATTCAAGTTGTACCAACTAAAAAATACGCTACACAAAGAGACTTGTCATTGGCTTATTCACCAGGTGTTGCCGAACCTTGTTTGGAGATTGCTAAAGATATTAATAACGTATATAAATATACTGCCAAAGGAAATCTGGTTGCAGTAATCACTAATGGTACCGCTGTTTTAGGTTTGGGCGATATTGGTCCAGAGGCCTCTAAACCAGTAATGGAAGGCAAGGCATTACTCTTTAAAATCTTTGCCGACATTGATGTGTTCGACATAGAAATTGGAACTAAAGACATCGAAGAATTTATTGCTACTGTAAAAAATATTGCTCCCACTTTTGGAGGCATTAATTTAGAAGACATTAAAGCTCCAGAGTCTTTCGAAATAGAAAGACGTTTGGTAGAAGAATTGAACATTCCTGTAATGCATGATGATCAACACGGTACTGCAATAATTTCTTCAGCAGCTTTACTAAATGCTTTAGAATTGGCAAAGAAAAAAACTACTGAAGTGAAAGTAGTAGTTTCAGGTGCTGGTTCAGCGGCCTTGGCTTGTGCCAATTTATACATCCTTTTGGGAGTAAAACCAGAAAACATTACCATGTTTGATAGAACTGGAGTCCTTTCATCAGATCGTAATGATTTATCAGATCTTCAAATAAAATACAACCATGGTAAACCTAATATTACCCTCCAAGAAGCTTTGGTTAATGCTGATGTTTTTCTAGGCCTTTCAGCTGCAAATATAATGTCAGCAGAAATGCTATTAGGCATGGCCAAAAACCCTATTGTTTTTGCAATGGCCAATCCTATTCCTGAAATTGATTACAATTTAGCAATTGCAACTCGTAAAGACATTATCATGGCAACTGGCCGTTCCGATCATCCTAACCAAGTTAATAATGTTTTGGGATTCCCATATATTTTCAGAGGAGCTCTTGATGTAAGAGCCACCAAGATTAATGAAGAAATGAAAATGGCAGCGGTACATGCTTTAGCAGAATTGGCTAAAGAACCTGTACCCGAACAAGTAAATATTGCCTATGGTGAAACTCGTTTGAACTTTGGAAGAGACTATATCATTCCAAAACCATTTGATCCTCGTTTGATTGCAGTAGTAGCTCCAGCAGTAGCAAAAGCGGCTATGAATTCGGGAGTGGCATTAAATCCTATTACCGATTGGGAGAAATATGAAGAAGAACTATTAGAACGATTAGGTTCTGACAATAAAATGGTTAGGTTATTGTCCAACCGTGCTAAAACTGATCCGAAGCGAGTAGTTTTTGCTGAAGCTGATCACCTTGATGTTTTGAAAGCTGCTCAAATTGCTTACGAAGAAGGCATTGCTCATCCGATATTATTAGGGAATAAAGAATTAATATTAGAACTAAAAGAAGAGTTAGGTTTTGATGCTGAAGTTCCTATTATTGACCCAAAAGCAAAGGAAGAAGATAAGCGTAGAATTAAATATGGCGAATTGTATTGGAAAGCAAGACAAAGAAGAGGAATCTCTCTTTTAGATGCTCAAAGATGGATGCGAGAACGTAATTATTTTGCCGCAATGATGGTCAATCAAGGCGATGCAGATGCAATGGTTTCAGGCTATTCTAGAAGTTATCCAACCACTGTTAAGCCTTTGATGCAATTAATTGGAAAAGCCTCAGGCATTACTTTAATTGCTACTACAAATATGATGATGACCAATCGTGGACCAATGTTCTTGTCGGATACTGCGATAAATCCAAATCCGACTGCTGATGATTTGGCAAAAATTGCTCTAATGACAGCCAAAACAGTGAGGATGTTTGGTATGGAACCTGTAATTGCAATGGTTTCGTTTTCAAATTTTGGTTCTTCCACTTATGAAAGTGCTTCAAAAGTTAGAGAAGCAGTAGCCTACTTGCATGAGCATTATCCTGATTTAATAGTTGACGGTGAAATTCAAACTGATTTTGCTTTAAATCCTGATATGCTAAAGGCCAAATTTCCTTTTTCAAAATTAGCTGGGAAGAAAGTAAACACTTTGATATTTCCTAACCTAGAAGCAGCCAATATTACATACAAACTTTTAAAAGAATTATATAAAGTGGATTCTGTTGGACCAATTATGTTAGGCATGGAAAAAGCCGTTCATGTTTTTCAGTTAGGAGCTAGTGTAGAAGAAATGGTGAACATGGTAGCGGTTTCGGTGGTTGACGCTCAGGAAAAAGAAAAAAGAAAAAAAACGACAACATAATAGTTTTTCTAATAATGTAGAGATATAGTACAGAGATTTTGTCAATTAAAGAATTTTGCTATATTTGAAATGAGATTTCAATAAAATGATTGCACACATTCAAGGAAAATTAGTTGAAAAAACGCCAACAGAAGTCGTGATTGATTGCAATGGCGTTGGTTATCATATAAATATTTCTTTGCATACATTTTCACTACTTCCAAATACTGATTTTATAAAGCTGTACACCCATCTTCAAATAAAAGAAGATGCTCATTCTCTTTTTGGATTTGTAGAAAAATCAGAAAGAGAATTATTTAAATTATTATTATCAGTATCAGGGATTGGAGCTAGTATTGCTCGGACAATGTTATCATCATTAGATCCAAAACAAATTATTCAAGCAATTGCAAGTGCAGATGTTGTTACCATTCAAGGTATTAAAGGAATTGGAAGCAAAACAGCACAAAGGGTTATCTTAGATTTAAAAGAGAAAGTGTTAAAAATCTATGGATTAGATGAAATTTCTGTTTCCCAACACAATATTAACAGAGAAGAATCGTTATCTGCTTTGGAGGTTTTGGGTTATGTTAGAAAAAATGCAGAAAAAGTGGTGGATAAAATCATAAAAGATGCTCCTGAAGCAACACTTGAAACAATAATTAAACAAGCATTAAAAAATTTATAATTCTTGAAAACAATATACTTTAGAAAGCCCATTTTAAATTTTAAAAGAGTACTTTTTATGATGCTGTTACTACTTAGTACAACAGCATTTTCTCAGGTAGCAGGTACTGCAGCTGACTCTACAGGGTATGTTAAAGGCAGAATGGAAATTAAAAATCCTAAAAGTATTTTAGATGCTTATACCTACGACCCTGCCACTGATCGCTACATTTATACCAGTACTTTTGAAGGATTCAACATCAATTACCCCATTATATTAACACCTAAAGAATACGAAGAATTAGTATTGCGTGAATCAATGCGTGACTATTTTAAGCAAAAATCGGATGCGATTGATGGAAAGAAAGACGGAAGTGATGCTAAGAAAAAAGATTTGTTGCCAAGGTATTATATTAATTCTGGTTTCTTTGAAACATTGTTTGGCTCAAATACCATTGATGTAAAACCAACTGGTTCTGTTGAGATGGACTTGGGTGTGCGTTATACAAAACAAGACAATCCAGCATTTTCTCCACGTAACAGAGCACAAACTACTTTTGATTTCAATCAAAGAATCAGTATGAGTTTGATGGGAAAAGTAGGGACTCGATTGAGTGTAAATGCTAATTACGATACACAATCTACTTTTGCTTTTCAGAATCTAATAAAATTAGAATACGCTCCAACAGAAGATGACATTATTCAAAAAATAGAAGTTGGAAATGTTAGCATGCCTCTTACCAATTCCTTGATTCGTGGCGCTCAAAGTTTGTTTGGAGTTAAAGCACAATTACAATTTGGAAAAACAACCTTTACCGGAATTTTCTCTGAACAAAAATCAAAAACAAAATCGGTTACCGCTCAAGGTGGTGGAACCATTCAAGACTTTGAATTATTCGCATTAGATTATGATAATGACCGACACTTTTTCTTATCTCAATACTTTCGAAACAAATACGATCAAGCATTAAAGAATTATCCTTTCATTGATAGCCGTGTTCAAATTACGAGAATTGAAGTTTGGGTTACCAATAAACAAAATCGGGTAAGCACTACTAATAATAATTTAAGAAATATAATTGCTCTTCAAGATTTAGGAGAGTCTCAATATGCTGGAATTCCAGATCCTAATTTGGTTGCCATTAATCCACAACCCGCTAATTTCTTTGTCTATTCACCAACAGATGTACCCGCTGACACCAATGGAAATGTGCCTCCTGATAATAGAAACAATAAATACGATCCTGGATTA
>CANJDA010000104.1 GCA_947472705.1 Flavobacteriaceae bacterium | reverse complement strand
ATTTCTAATTATTTGGAGTTAGTGAAAAGCAACAACTATTTTGATAATAAGCGTCAGGAGCAAAGTTTGTATTGGATGATGGAAACCATAAACGAGCAGCTAAAAAACAACTTCCATAATCATCCTGATATAATTCAATTGCTGGCAACTAACCAACAAGAAGTACTTCTAAACAAAATCTCTCCATTTGCTGCGGCACAGAATTTGCTGATGCACTATTTTAAAAAGCAATAGTTTATCAATTTGTCCTTATCACTTTTTTAAAACTACCGTATTAATTTTTAAATTGTTGCTGAACACTTTTTAAAAAGATGTACATGTTTTGCTCAAAAGATGTACATGTTTTATACAAAAGATGTACATGTTTTATGAAAATTATGCTGATGATTTACTTTTATTAACCTTATAAATATAAAATATATGGCGGTTCAGTTTAAAATGGTTCCCAAGAAAAACATGCAAACTTCTCCTCCCGAAGTAAAATACTTCCCTTGTGCCGTGAGTCAGGGCAAAGTAGATTTAGACACTTTGGCCGATATAGTGGCCTCACAATCTACTATGAGTAAGGCCGACTGCTATGGTGTTATTGTGGGATTAACGCATGCCATAGCCATGTCTTTGGCAGATGGAAAAATAGTAGCTATTGATTTTTTAGGTTCCTTAAAACTTACTCTGCAAGGAACTCCAGCCGATAGTGATGCCGATTTAGGGAAAGCCAACATCTCTAAAATAAATGTGGTGTATAAGCCTTCAAAGGAATTAAAGGAGAAACTAAAAAAAACAACCTTTAAAAGGATACGGTAAATGCATAAAAAAAATCCCGAACGATTCGTCCGGGATTAGTATTTAGTGTAAGCTACTCTTCGTAGCCTTCCATTTCTTTATCGTAGAATTCACCAGCTAGGGTAATTAAATGCTCCATTTCGGCTTCTAATTCGGTTTCGTCTTCGCCTTCTAGGTCTTCCAAAAACTCTACTTCGTCATCTTTAAGGTTAATGATAAAACGAGGAAAATCGAGGTGAATTATAAATATATCATCAGGAAAATCAGAGTTATCGGCTAGTACAAACTTTGGTAATTGCATGTTGTTTTGTTTTAGAAAAAGATGAAAGATAATAGCCTATTAGTTGATAGACAAAGGACAAAAGTAAATAATTAATTTCAAAAGTCTCTTATCTCTCCGTCTATCATCTATTATCTTAACCGTTATTTATCCGACAAGATTACTGGTGCACTTCCTTTGCCCATAAAAATAACTTTAGCATTGGCTGATGTTGCTATTTCTTTTTGAGCTTTGATTTGTTCGTATTGTAATTGTTTATCGGTTAATCCTGTTGAGATAATTCTTTGATAATCGGCAATACCTTGTGCTTCTACTCTTTTACGTTCGGCTTCTTGTTTTTCTTTTTGTAAAACGAAGGTCATTTTTTGAGCATCTTGTTCGGCATTAATCTTGCTTTCGATAGAAGCTTTAACGGAAGTTGGAAGGTTGATATTACGAATTAACAATTGTTCTAAAATCAAACCTCTTTTTTTGAAATCATCTTCAATTGATTTAAAAATGCGTTGTTGAAACTCATTTCTTTTGGTTGAATATAAAGCTACGGCATCATAATAAACAGCGTTGTCACGAATACGTGTTCTGGTTACTGGGCGTACAATTTTATCAGTATAATCCACACCGATTCCTTTAAATATTTTTGGAGCTTCGGTTGGTATCACTCGGTATAAAACTGTAAGGTCAATCACCACTTCCAATCCATCGTTTGACAGCACTCTAATAGCATCGTCACCTGCTTTTGCACCTTCATCATGAATGGCCGACATGGTATAGTTTTGGGTTTGGGTATCAAAGATAGTAATGTCTATAAGCGGATTCACTACATGCAAACCACTTTCTAAAATTTCAGGTTGTACGTGACCATAAAGCGATTTTACACCCACTTTACCCGCATCGATTTGTTTGAAAACAGAAGAAAGTAATCCAATTAAAATAACCACAAAGCCAAAGATTCTGAAAAGATTGGCATATTTTGAAATGGGATTGACATTGTTTTTTAGCGTTACACTAATAATAATTAAGATAACACCAATAATAATAGAAAGTATCATTTTACTTGTTTTTAAATTATACGGTGATTATACGCAACTATGCAATGTTAGTTACAAATTATTGGGAAGTATTTTCGGTAACGAACTTTTTGGTAAGGTAATGAAATCGAAGAAAAAGAAAAATTGCCGCAGTGGTTAATCCTGCCAATAAACCAATCCAAACTCCAACTGCTTTAAGCGAAGTATGTTCGCCTAAGTAAAAAGAAATTGGGAAGCCAACAATCCAATAAGCAACAAAGGTTAAATACATTGGAATCTTTACATCTTGCAAACCACGTAACGCACCTAACACTACTACTTGAATTCCGTCCGAAATTTGAAATACAGCCGCTACCAATAGTAATTTAGCTGCAATGGAAATCACTTCTTTATTGTCTAACAGTTGTGACTGATTATCCATATTTAAAAAGAGATAGGGCAAAACTTGATGTAAGGCAACAAACATTATGGCAAAAATAATTTCAATAATTATAGCCAAAAGAAAGATGGAACGCGCTACTACAATCAATTGCTTGTAATCATTTAATCCTTTTTGGTTGCTAATTCTAATCATAGAAACCACGCTCAATCCCATGGCAAACATAAAAGTCATGGAAGCTAAGCTAAGTGCAATTTGATTGGCCGCCTGACTCGTCTTTCCAATATTTCCGCACAACCAAATTCCGGCAGTAAATAGAACTACTTCGAACAACATTTGCATGGCAGAGGGCAAACCGAGGTTGACTATCTTTTTTATTGTTTCTTTTTTAATTTCATCAAAGCTAAATCCGTGGAAGTATTGTTTCAATTGTTCTTTTCGAGAAAGAATACTATGCATAAAACAAACCATGGCAATACGGGAAATTACCGTACCGAGTCCAGCCCCAAGAATACCCATCTTTGGGAAAATCCAAACCCCATAAATCAAACAATAATTGATAATGACATGAACAATATTCGCCATAACAATAGCATACATAGAGATTTTTGTCATCGAAAGCCCATCGGCAAATTGTTTATACCCTTGATAAATAATTAGCGGAACCAATGAAAAAGCAACCCAATCTAAATAAGGTTTGGCGAGCGTAATTACTTCTTTGGGTTGGTGTAATAGCTCCATTATTGGCTTAGCCAAAACCACTAAACCAAAAAGTAAAAACCCTAAAATAGTACATAATAAAAGTCCGTGATGAAAAGCCGAGCGAATTTTACTCTTATCATTCTCGGCATCGGCTTCAGCTACAATTGGTGTAATGGCTGTAGAAAATCCAATTCCAAGTGACATGGCAACAAAAATCAAACTATTTCCCAAAGAAACTGCGGCCAATTCGGTACTACCCAATTTCCCAACCATGACATTATCTACAATACCTATTAAAGTATGTCCAAGCATTCCCAATATTACTGGATAAGCCAATTGTAGATTGTATCGAAATTCTTTGGTGTATTGCGTTAAGTTCACTTTGCTTTTTTTTGAGTGGGCAAAGATAAGAGGTTTCTATTTTTTTAATTGCCTTTTTAAAAAGTAATCCTAATGAAATGTTAGCTTTCCTAATTATATTTGTTTAATGAAAAAAATACAATTGCAAACTTATATTGAAATTCTAGGAATAGGTGCTGCCTCTGGCTTGGTATTTATTAAGGATTTATTATTTATTATTTCTGATAACAGTACATTTTTATACAAATACAACCTAAATGAAAAGCAACTTCACAAAATAAAACTCCTTGAAAACAGTCAAGAAAATTTACCCAAAAAGGACAAAGCTGATTTTGAATCTCTAACTTTATTTAACAACAAACTCTATTTATACGGCTCAGGATCTACCAAAAAAAGAGATACGAGGGTTAAATTTAATATGGAAACTAAAGAAATTAAAGAAAAAGACATATCCAAACTTTATAAAAAAATTCGTCAATCGCTATCTTTAAATGATGATGAGCTCAACATAGAAGGTGTTATTATTGATAAAGAGAATTTTTATTTCTTCCAAAGAGGGAATGGAATTCAATCTAAAAATGGGATTTTTACTTATAACAAAATAAATAAAACGATAGACTTCAAAACGGTTATCCTTCCTAAAGTTAATGAAACAGAAGCTACTTTTACCGACGCCATTATAGTAAAAGATAAAGTTTATTTCTTGGCAGCTTGCGAAAACACAACTTCAACCTATAATGATGGCGAAATTTATGGTAGCTTTATTGGAAGCTTAAATGTGAAGACCAAAAAAGTTTATAATGTGCATCAAATTTCTGAAAATCAAAAATTTGAAGGACTTACATTATTTAACGAAAAAGATTCACAAATCGAATTTTTGCTTTGCGAAGACAATGATACTGAAGGATTAGTCTCTACAATTTATAAATTGACTATTACTATTTAAAAACTACTTTTCAATCTCGCGCAGGCTTTCCATTTTTTTATGTGCCAAAAAGCCTTTAATATCTTCAAAGTGTTCTTTCACTCGTTTGTGACCAAATTCAAAAACCTTGGTTACCAATCCGTCAAGGAAATCACGGTCGTGTGATACTAAAATTAAAGTTCCGTCAAAATCACGTAATGCGTCTTTTATAATGTCTTTGGTTTTCATATCTAAATGGTTAGAAGGCTCATCTAGAATTAGCAAATTAACAGGTTCTAGCAACAATTTTATCATTGCCAAACGTGTTTTTTCACCACCCGAAAGTACTTTTACTTTTTTGGTAACATCATCACCATGGAACATAAACGCTCCTAAAATGTCTTTGATTTTGGTACGAATATCACCAACAGCAATATCATCAATAGTAGAAAAAATCGTTCCGTTCTCGTCTAGTAATGATGCTTGGTTTTGAGCAAAATACCCAATTTGAGCATTATGTCCAATCTCTACAGATCCACTATTGATTTCGATTTGTTTCATGATGGCTTTAATCATCGTCGATTTTCCTTCACCGTTCTTTCCAACAAAGGCAACTTTATCGCCACGCTCAATTACTATATTGGCATCCTTAAAAATCAAATGATCTCCATACGACTTCTCTAAGTCCTTTACAATAACAGGGTAATTACCCGAACGGACTGCTGGTGGAAATTTCAATTTTAAAGCAGAGGTATCCACTTCATCAACTTCTACTATCACTAATTTTTCTAGCATTTTTACCCTCGATTGAACCGCATCTGTTTTAGAAAAAGTCCCTTTAAAACGATCAATAAAAGCCTGATTGTCAGCAATCATTTTTTGCTGTTCATCGTAGGCTTTTTGCTGATGAATTCTTCGGTCTTTTCGTAGTTCTAAATAGTGTGTATATTTTGCCTTGTAATCGTAAATTCTGCCCATAGTAACTTCTATGGTACGGTTGGTAATATTATCTACAAAGGCTCTATCATGGGAAATCACCACCACTGCTTTGGCCGAGTTGATTAAAAAATCTTCCAACCATTGAATACTCTCGATATCCATATGATTTGTAGGTTCATCCAATAAAATCAAATCAGGTTTTTGTAACAGGATTTTGGCCAATTCAATACGCATTCTCCATCCTCCCGAAAACTCTGAAGTTTGACGTGTGAAGTCTTCTCTTTCAAATCCTAAACCAGTTAGTATTTTTTCAACCTCAGCTTCATAATTGATTTCTTCAATAGCATAATATTTCTCACTTAAATCAGAAACCTGCTCTATAAGTTTCATGTACTCATCACTTTCGTAATCGGTACGAATAGTTAATTGTTCATTTATAGCATCAATTTCGGCTTTCATTTTAAATATTTGGCCAAAAGCTTTTGAGGCTTCTTCCATCACAGTTGCTCCATCTTTGGTTAATAAATGCTGAGGCAAATAGGCTATCACAGCATCTTTTGGAGCTGAGACATTTCCGGTAGATGGCTTGGCTTCTCCAGCAATTATTTTTAAAAGCGTTGATTTTCCAGCGCCGTTTTTACCCATTAGGGCAATTTTATCATTTTCATTTATGGCAAAAGAAACGTCGCTAAATAAAGTGGTGCCGCCAAATTGCACTGAGATATCGTTAACTGTAATCATTTTAGATTCTTAGATTTTTTGAAGCGGCAAATATAGTTTAATTTGAAGATGTAGCAATTTGAAGATTTCAGAATTGTCAATTGCTTAAATACTCAACCGAAATTCTTCAATCACTGGGCTAGCTTTACCATAATCAACTTCCATGATAAATAATTCTACTGGTTTGGCAGTTTGAATACTTGGCAATACATTGGCTTGATTGTTGGCTCTAAGCACCACATTGATATTGGCTTCTTCCAGTCTTTCTTTTAAAGTAACAGCAAGAATTTCTTCGCCCGAAAATATTTTTATTAGTCCCATATTTGATTTTATATTTTTATTCTTCCATCTCGAAGAAAAGTGGTTCTATCATTATTTTATCCGCTAGTACTTCTACTCTTTCGGTAATTTGAGAGCAAAAGAACAAGCGTTGTGTTTTTTCAATACTCATAGATAAACGTTGCACTATAGCATCATGACGCAAGCGGAAAAGCACATCGGCATCATCAACAACAAACATTTTGATGGTATTAATGTTAAAACCTGCCGAAGCGAACATAGCATTTATTTTAGTTGGGGTACCAATAAGTACATCCAATCCCATTGAAATGATATTTTTATCATAATCGATATCGCCTTTATCATGAACACCTAGAATACTTAAATCAGTATAAGTGCCGTATTTCAAAAAGAGTTCTTCCATTTCAAGTACACGCTCTTTGGATTCCACCAAAATTAAAGCTCTGGTGCTTTCACCCATAGTTTTTTCCATTCGCTGAATGACATTTAAAACTATAGCAGTAGTTTTTCCAGTACCCTCAGGCGATTGAATTACTGCATCAGCACCACTTTTAATGGTAGAAAAAGTATCCTGTTGCATTTCATTAGCCTCAGTCAAATCGTTTTCGATAAGTGCTTTTTGGAGGTTGGGGTTTATTTTTTTTAGGTTCATTACTTACTGGCAAAAAGTTTTACATCGGTTTCCGAGATTTCATTTCCGCCTAAGATAATTAAACGTTCCACTACATTTCTCAGTTCGCGGATATTTCCAGTCCAATCATACTCTTGCAATAACTTGATGGCTGATTTTGAAAATAATTTTGGTGCGTTTCCTTGCTCTTCGGCAATCTTAACAGCAAAATGTTCTATTAATAAAGGAATGTCATTACGCCTTTCGTTTAAAGATGGTACTTTGATTAAGATAACGGCCAAGCGATGGTATAAATCTTCTCGGAAACGTCCTTCAGCAATTTCTTTTTTCAAATCTTTATTGGTAGCTGCAACTACACGAACGTTAATTTTGATGTCTTTATCAGCACCCACTCTTTGAATCAAACTTTCTTGCAATGCACGCAGTACTTTGGCTTGAGCCGAAAGACTCATATCACCTATTTCATCTAGGAAAATCGTTCCGCCATCGGCCGCTTCAAATTTCCCAGCACGGTCTTTCACTGCAGAGGTAAAGGCACCTTTAACGTGTCCGAACAATTCGCTTTCAATTAATTCTGATGGAATAGCAGCACAGTTTACTTCTATCATAGGAGCAGTTGCTCTTTCACTTTTTTCGTGTAATTGGTGAGCAACCAATTCTTTTCCGGTTCCGTTT
>CANJDA010000103.1 GCA_947472705.1 Flavobacteriaceae bacterium | reverse complement strand
TCAACCAATAAACCATTGTTAGGAGCTATTGCACCTAATGTAGGAGTTGGAAAGGCTTTTGAAGAATAATTTTTCCCAATTACAATTCCACCACCAATATCCATTTTATTAGTAGCTTTTACATTATTTCCTAAACCAATAGCAACATTTCCATATTCACTAATTAACATTCTTTGGCTTCCTCTTCCATCAGCAAATAGTATAGTTTTATTTGCATCTGTACCAACCATTATCTGATCAGACGGAGTTGCCATCACAGAAACTTTTCCTAAAAAAACATTGAAACTACCATTAACAAGATTTACTGCTGTTTCTGTTCCAATAAAAGTATTGTAACTACCTGTCTGTAAATTTCTAGGGGTATAGTAACCTAAGGCTATATTACCAAATCCTTCTACAGCTGATAAAGCTCCAAAACCTACAGCTGTATTCATTGATCCAGTCACATTAGTTCCAAGTGCTCTATGTCCTATGGCAATGTTTCTATAACCTGTAGTATTGTTTTCCATAGTTCTTGTTCCAAAAGCAGCATTCAATTCACCTGTGGTATTGTTTTTTAAAGATTCATTACCAAAAGCACAATTAAAATCCCCATTGGAATTATTTAAAGCAAGTACTCCAAAAGCATTGTTGCTAAAACCTGTATTCAGGTTTAATGAATATGCGCCGAACCCAGTGTTGTAATTACCTGTATTATAAGTACCCGATTGATTCCCTATAAAAGTGCAATCAATTTGTGCATTGTTTTTATGCACCACTCCTAGAAGTAACAATGTTGTAAGTAAAAAAGTAAATTTCATTTTCATAACTGAACAATTTAAATGTTAAAACTTAATTAAAAATCACTATTCAGGATAGTTTTGCTTAAGGGTGGCAAATAATTTAATATAGAAATACTAAACACTTTTTTGAAAAATTAAATGATTAACTATTTTTTGTATTGTAATTCCATGCACCAAATATAGATGTCTTTTTAAAAAACATCTGTATAATACCTATTTTATCGATTAAATACATCTTTTTAATATTTATAATGGAATTTATCTTACTTTTTTGAGATTAATTATATATACAATTTATAAAAAACAAAATGGTTTGAATAAGAATTATAAAAGCAAAAAAAACTCCTTGCCGAAGCAAGGAGTTTTAAAAAATATAATCTCTTAATATTTATCTTTTATCCATTGGTTTAAAATCACGCAATGGGTAGCCAGTATATACTTGTCTTGGTCTTCCTATAGGTTCTTTATTGATACGCATTTCTTTCCATTGTGCTATCCAACCTGGTAAACGGCCTATAGCAAACATAACGGTAAACATATCAGTAGGTATTCCTAATGCACGATATATTATTCCCGAGTAAAAATCAACATTTGGGTATAATTTTCTAGATACAAAGTACTCATCAACCAAAGCGGCTTCTTCCAATTGTTTGGCAATGTTTAAAATTGGATCATCTACACCAAGCGTTCTTAATACTTCATCGGCAGCTTTTTTAATAATTCTTGCTCTCGGATCAAAGTTTTTATAAACTCTGTGTCCGAATCCCATCAAACGGAAAGGATCTTCTTTATCTTTAGCTTTTGCCATATATTTAGCAGCATCTCCTCCATCTTTTTGAATTTCTTCTAACATCTCTAGAACTGCTTGATTTGCACCTCCATGCAATGGCCCCCATAAAGCAGATACCCCAGCAGAAATAGAAGCAAATAAACCTGCGTGTGAGGAACCAACCATACGAACTGTTGAAGTAGAACAATTTTGTTCGTGGTCAGCATGAAGGATAAACAATTTATCTAATGCATTTACCACTATTGGATTCGTAGTATAAGGTCCTGTTGGCAACTCAAACATAAGGTGTAAGAAGTTCTCAACATATCCTTTGGTATTGTCATAATAGTTTAGTGGGAAGCCCATCATTTTGCGATAGGTCCATGAGGCAATGACAAGAAATTTACCCATGGTTTTGCATACCGCTTCATACATTTCTTTATCATTCTCAACATTTACAACTTTAGGATTAAATGCTGTTAACGCACTGGTAAGAGAAGACAACACTCCCATTGGATGAGCCGTTTTAGGAAAACCATCAATGATGTTTTTCATTTCTTCGTTAACCAATGTGTATTTGCGAATGTCATTTTCAAATTGTGCTAATTGCGCTTTAGTAGGCAACTCTCCGAAAATAACCAGATAGGAAACTTCTAAGAAATCGGCTTTTTCGGCTAAATCTTCAATGGCGTAACCACGGTAACGAAGAATTCCTTCTTCGCCATCAAGAAATGTAATGTCACTTTTGCAAGAACCTGAATTTTTGTAACCAGGATCTAAAGTAATGGCGCCAGTCAAAGCGCGTAATTTTTCAATATCGATGGCTGCTTCGTTTTCACTTCCTACAATTACGGGAAACTCATATTTAGTGCCATCAAATTCTAATATTGCTGTTTTAGACATGATATAAATAAGGGAATTAAATCTGATAAATTAATAATTTAACAAAATTAGGGAATTGCAAATGAAATAAAAAAGAATTATTGCAACGTTTTCATTAAATCTCTTATATTTTTCGCAAAGATATTAGAGCCAAAAAAAGCATACAGATTTTGAATTAGAATTTTGCATAAAAAAATCCCGAGCTTTCACTCAGGATTTATATTAAAATATAATCTGTTTAAGACAAAGCTGCCTTTACTTGATCCGCAGCCTCTTGAAATTGTACAGCTGATAAAATAGGCATTCCTGAATTATCGATTAATTCTTTAGCAATCTCAGCATTAGTACCTTGTAAACGTACAATGATTGGCACTTTAATAGCATCGCCCATATTTTTATAAGCATCTACTACTCCTTGTGCCACTCGGTCACAACGAACAATTCCTCCGAAGATATTAATCAAGATAGCTTTTACATTTGGGTCTTTTAAAATAATACGGAAGGCTGTTTCCACACGTTTTGCATCTGCAGTTCCACCTACGTCCAAGAAATTAGCTGGCTCAAAACCTGCATATTTAATCAAATCCATAGTAGCCATGGCTAATCCGGCACCATTTACCATACAACCAACCGTTCCATCCAAATCAACATAGTTCAATCCTACTTCTTTGGCTTCCACTTCGATTGGGTTTTCTTCGCGAATATCACGCATGTCAGCAATTTTTGCCTGACGGTATAGGGCGTTGTCATCAATATTTACTTTGGCATCAACTGCCATAATTTTATTATCAGATGTTTTCAATACTGGATTGATTTCAAACATAGAAGCATCTGAACCGATATAAGCATTGTACAAACAGTCAACAAACTTCACCATTTCTTTAAAGGCATTTCCAGAAAGCCCTAAATTAAAAGCGATTCTTCTTGCTTGAAATCCTTGCAATCCAACCGTTGGATCAATTTCTTCGGTAAAAATTAAATGAGGTGTGTGTTCAGCTACTTCTTCAATATCCATTCCTCCTTCGGTAGAATACATAATCATGTTTCTTCCTTTGGCACGGTTCAATAATACTGACATATAAAACTCGGAAGTTTCACTTTCGCCTGGATAATAAACATCTTCAGCCACTAAAACTTTGTGCACTCTTTTACCTTCTGCAGGAGTTTGAGGTGTGATTAACATCATCCCGATAATTTGTTCGGCAATCTCTTCAACTTGTTGCAAGTTTTTAGCCAATTTTACGCCTCCTCCTTTTCCTCTTCCTCCAGCATGAATTTGGGCTTTGATAACGTGCCAGCCTGTACCCGTTTCTGCAGTTAATTGTTTGGCAGCAGCTACAGCTTCAACAGGATTATTGGCAACTATGCCACGTTGAATACGAACGCCATAACTAGCTAAAATTTCTTTTCCTTGATATTCGTGTATGTTCATAATATAGAGTTAGTTTGTGAGATGCCAAACTATATTCGGCAAATGTGCCACAAAAGTAATTAATTACAATCAAACCAAAAAGAAATGTCTACCAATTTAGTAGTTAACTTTTTTTTAGTTACTTTATATTCTCAAACGCAACCTTTTTTAACTAACTACGTCATTAGATTATAAAATAAAAAAAGCTATGAAAAAGAAATTACCTTACTTATTTATAATTGCCTTACTACTTAACTCTTGTTCTAGTAGTTCATCACTTCAAAATCAATTAGTCGAAGGCAAAATTCAAAACAATAGTGAATACAAAGGCGGTGCCAATCCTCCTCAAGAAATCTTAGATGCTTTGGCCATTTATCATCCTTCAGCCAATCAGAATTTTTATATTCGAAATGCTGCAAATTATGCTCCATTTACACCTACACTAGCAAATTTTACAACAGACACAAACGGAAACTACACTATTAGCTTACCAATTGGCACCTATGGTGTTTTTGGTCAAGAAAAATATAATTTTGAACAAAACCCTTTGGCTGATGCCAATTGTAATTATTTACAAGAACCCGATTTCATTTTAACTGTAGTAGTTAACCAACAAATCTACAACAGCGAATTTACCGATAAGGCAAATTATTGTTTAGGATACCCACAATAAATCATTATTTTAACTGAAATAAATTGTTATGAAAAAACTAATCTTACCCTTCGCATTACTACTTATTTTTATACTTTCTAGTTGCAGTAGCGATTCAAAATCAACCAATACCGACCCAGTACAAGGGCAATGGAAACTAGTAGCTGTCGATGGTTTTTTTACAGGAACGCATGATACTTTTACCCCTGGACTCATTACTTGGACATTTAATCCAATTACTCAAACGGTTAGTGTGGTAAATAATAACACTAATCCTAATTCAAATGATCTTCTTGAAACTGGGGTTTACAATTATCATTTTGTCAACAATCCCGATGCTCCTTGTGCCGAAAGTATTGATATAAATGGAACTGTATATGGCTGTTATACTGTAGCCAACGATAGTTTAATAATTGATCAGGCAATAGCTGACGGTTTTAGTGTTACCTTAAAACATTAAAAAATAGGGTTTTAAATTCTTGTTTGTTTCTTTGGAATTCATTTGGTGGAATGATAGCTTTGTAAAAAAAAGTTATGCTGCCAAATGAATTACTTGCTTTAGCCACAACATATGGAAATCCATTATATGTTTATGACGCTGAAAAAATTGAATTTCAATATAACCGACTTACCAATGCTTTTTCAAAAGTAGAATCACTTCGCATTAATTATGCGATGAAAGCATTGTCCAATATTTCAATTTTAAAATTGCTGAAAAACTTAGGTTCTGGATTAGATACCGTTTCTATACAAGAAGTACAATTGGGGTTGCATGCTGGTTTTACAGCCGACAAAATTATTTTCACGCCTAATGGTGTTTCTTTTGAAGAAATTGAAGAAGTAGCACAGATGGGAGTTCAAATCAATATTGACAATTTATCGGTATTGGAACATTTTGGAACAAAACACCCTAAAGTTCCTGTGTGTATTCGTATTAATCCACATGTAATGGCTGGTGGTAACGAAAATATATCTGTCGGACATATTGATAGTAAGTTTGGCATTTCCATCTATCAAATTCCACATGTGTTGCGCATAGTTGAAAATACCAAAATGAATATTAATGGTATTCATATGCATACCGGTTCCGATATTTTGGATATTGAAGTATTCTTGTATGCCTCTGAAATCTTATTTGATATTGCCAAACAATTCAAGAATTTACAGTTCCTTGACTTTGGTTCTGGATTTAAAGTGCCATACAAAAAAGGCGATATTGAAACCAACATTGAAGAGTTAGGTAAAAAACTAACCAAACGCTTTTTAGCTTTTGAAAAAGAATATGGAAGTCCATTGACATTGGCCTTTGAACCTGGAAAATTCTTAGTGAGTGAAGCCGGTTATTTTTTGGCCAAAGTAAATGTGGTAAAACAAACCACGTCAACCGTTTTTGCCGGAATTGACAGTGGATTTAATCACTTAATTCGCCCAATGTTTTATGGATCACAACACACTATTGAAAACATTTCAAACCCAAAAGGGAAAGAGCGTTTCTATACTGTGGTGGGGTACATTTGTGAAACAGATACGTTTGCCAACAACCGCAGAATAGCCGAAATACAAGAAGGTGACACACTGTGTTTCCGTAATGCCGGTGCTTATTGCTTCTCGATGGCCTCTAACTACAACTCCCGTTTTAAACCTGCCGAAGTACTTTGGAAAAACGGCAAAGGGCATTTAATTCGAGAACGAGAAACTTTTGACGACTTACTGCAAAATCAGATTTTGATTGATTTGTAGAAAGGTTTAGGACGTTGAGATAAGGTTAGGAGGTTTAGAAAAATAATTTTTGACCGTTAAAACCAATTCATTCGTAGGAATTTTATATCTTAGTTCCCCGCTCACGCGAGATTAGAGCGAACTCTTTCGCGTGGAAACTTAAAAGAAATTTACTTTAACTATAAAAATGGTTTTTAAAGTTGTTTGTATAGTTATTAGTTAACACCAATTTTATGAAACACTTCACGTTAAAAATATCGCTAATCTTTTTTATTTTATCCTCGTGTAATAATGAGAATGATAAAATTGAGATTTATTTGACTGAAAAGCAAATTGAAACAAAAGAAGGAATTCCAATTGAGATAGCTTTTAAAGGAAATAAATCCGCAGAATATACTTTAGAACGATACAAAAATAAAAGCGTAAGGTATGATACAATTAAAAAGGATTTTGTTTATTTCGGAAAGTTCAAAGCAGAAAAAAAAGATTTGCAAAAGAAACCAATAATTGAAGACGCTGAAATTATTGGCTATGATTTAAAAAACTCCTTAATTTATTTGTCCGAAAGTGGCATGAAGAAAATTTCAAAACTACACTTAAATGAAAAAGATAATTATGGTCGTCAATTCGTAGTTTGTATTAATAACAAACCATATATATTCGGATATTTCGTTAATGAACTCACTTCGTTCTGGCCAAACACTTATGAAATTGGGTTCATTCCGAATGTTGATAGAAGCACTAAAAATCCTAAAGAAAAATATGATTATATTTTCACATTTGGCAAAAAATTCAGAAGCTTGGATTCTCTTAATGAAACAGAACTAATAAAAGCATTAAAATTAAGTAATAGAATTATAAAATAAAACTGGTGCTAACAACGATTTTCGCAATAGCTCTTATCTACCTACTCCCACGCAACTAGAGCAAAGTAACACTGGGAGATACTTTATTTATCTAAAATCTCCGTCAATACTTGCGCCTCCGTTCCGTTAGGAAAAGCGGTCTTTATTTTTTGTGCAATAGTGGGTGCAATTTCGGTAATGACTTTTCTATCTGAGGTTTCTCCAGCTTTTACCTTCCAACCAAAGAAGATTAAGGGTACGTGCGTATCATAGCTGTAAGGCGTTCCGTGAGAAGTTCCTGTGGCACCATATTCAATATAACCAGGTTTGTCTAAAATGATCAAGTCGCCGTCTTGAGTAGCATCATAGCCTTTGGCAATGCAATTCAAATAATAATCGTTACCACTATTAGCTAATATTTCTTCTTCTGCGTACACTCTCTTTACTTGGTCTTGGGTCATCAAATAGTCTTTGAACGCTTGTTTTACTTTGGCTAAATCTAACACTTTCGTTTTAATTTTTTCTTTATCAATAAATAAGTTGAAATTAGAATAATTCAGTACTAAATCATCACCAAAAGTATCGGTCGAGAATTTCTTTAACCCATTAGTTATGTCTTTAGATTCCTCATTGATAACATTATATTTATTATCGTTTAGAAATTTAGCATTTTCGGCACCAGC
>CANJDA010000102.1 GCA_947472705.1 Flavobacteriaceae bacterium | reverse complement strand
TGTACAATTGCTTTTTTCTTGAAGTTTTCTTTCCATTTTTTCGAGTAAGGAGTATAGACTACATATGGAGTTCCATCGTCTTTTACCACTTCACTTTTTTCAAAAATTACTTGATCTTTACTGGTTTTGAATTCGATATTATTTTCTTTTAAGAACTGGTATATTTCTAAATCACGTTTGCGGGCATAAGGTTCATAATCGTGATTGGTATACACTGTTTTAATTGTGTTTTCAGTAAGGATGTTGCGGAATACTTCTAATGGTTCGCCATGAAAAAGGGCTATCGATTTTCCTATTTTGTTCAATTCCCTTTGCATTTTATCCAATTGCTGGTGAATGAACGTCACTCGCGCATCGTTTTTGGGTAATTGTGACAAAATGGTTTCATCAAAAATAAAAATAATTAATACATCTTCTCCACTTTTTAAAGCGTGAAAAAGACCAACATTATCTTCTAATCGCAAATCGCGGCGAAACCAAAATACGTTCATTTATTATTATTTATGAATTTACTAAAAGTGTTGACATTCCTCCATCAACATGAAGAATTTGTCCCGAAATCCAGTTACTTTTATCACTTAACAAAAAACTCGCCATTTGTGCTATATCATCTGCTGTTCCTACTCTTTTTAAAGGATGACGCTGGGCTGACTTTTCTTTTTTCTCTTCAGAGTTTAAAAATTTATCAGCCAAAGGTGTGTCGGTTAATGATGGTGCAACTACATTAACTCTAATCTTTGGGGCATATTCGGCAGCTAATGCTTTGGCAAAACCTTCAATAGCTCCTTTGGTTGCAGCCACACTAGTATGAAAAGGCATACCCATACTGGCAGCTATAGAGCTAAATAATACGATACTCGATTGTTCAGAAGCTGATAAATTGGGTAACACCGATTGAATAACTTTTACTACACTGATGAAGTTAATTTGTAAATCGTTTTCAAAAGTCTCGGGTTTTAAACTACGAAACTGGCGCAGATTGATACTTCCTGGACAATACACCAATCCATCAATTACATCAGGAAGTTTTGACTTATCTAAGGTATCAGTTAAGGCGTCAAAAGGGAAATGGGTACATTTCAAATCAGCCAGGTTTTCATTGGTTCTTGAAGCCACATATACATTATTTTCATGTTGTAATTCTTTAACTAATGCTAAGCCAATACCATGGGATCCACCAATCAAAAGGATATTTTTCATTTTATTGTTGCTTAAATTCTCCAAATAATTCAATCAGTTTATCTCTTCGATATTTAAATATTTCTTCCAGTTTTGGTTTAACTATAAACGGATGTGCTAATTGACCTATTATTCCCATAGGCAGTTTATAATCAACAATATCTTCCATTTCTACACCACCTGGAATTTCTTTTAAGAAATGTTTGTGATGCCATAGGGCATAAGGCCCAAATCGTTGTTCATCTACAAAATATTCTTTGTCTTTTACATGAGTAATTTCGGTTACCCATTTCATTGGTATTCCCAAAATTGGAGTCACAATATACTGAATAATTTGTCCTGAAAACATGGCTCTATCATCACCAGAAAGTGTTTTGAATCCCATATATTCTGGAGTAATGACTTTTAAATTTTTAGGATTTGATAAAAACTCCCAAGCTTCTTCCAAAGAAATGGGTAGATTTTGTTTGGTATGAATGGTATATATTTTCATATTTTTTTTTTGTAAAACTACAAAATGTTTAACTATTTATAGATAATGTTAAACAGTTTTTATTTAAGTTATTCTTAACATCCGTAAACTTATACTATTTGTAAATTTGGCAAAACATCAAAAACTCTATCTCATGAAAAAAATTATTTTTGTATTAGCAACAATAATTGCTAACTATGTTATTCACGCTCAGGTGAAAACACCACAACCAAGTCCACATGCAACTATTTCACAAGTGGTTGGTTTAACAGATGTCACTGTTGATTATTCAAGACCTAGTGCAAAAGGAAGAGTAATTTTTGGGGATTTAGTTCCTTTTGGAAAATTATGGAGAACAGGAGCTAACGAAAACACCACCATTACTTTCAGTGATGATGTTGTTATAAAAGGTACCACTTTGAAAAAAGGGAAATATGCTTTATATACTACTCCAAAAGCGGATATGTGGGAAATTATTTTTTATTCTGATTCGGATAATTGGGGAACCCCAGAGAATTGGGATGCTAATAAAGTTGCCTACTCTACTAATGTAGATCCAATTGCTCTTGGCAATTTTATGGAATCTTTTACCATTTCCATTAATAATTTGACTAACGATAGTGCTACTTTAGATATTGCATGGGAAAAAGCTATGGTTTCTTTAAAGTTTGAAGTGCCAACTCAAAAAAAGGCTATGGCAAGTATTGAAAAAGCCTTGGCTGGTCCAACAGCAGGTGATTATTTTTCTTCTGCACAATATTTTTATCAATCCAACGGAGATTTGAATAAAGCTTTAGAATATGTAAATAAAGCTTTGTCTATGGTAAAAGAAGGGTCAGATGTTCCTTATTGGCAATTGAGATTAAAATCCTTGTTACAAGCCAAACTTGGTGATAAAAAGAATGCTATTGAAACCGCTAAACTTTCATTGGCAGCCGCTGAAAAAGCAAAAAACAATGACTACGTTAAAATGAATAACGACAGTATAAAAGAGTGGAGTAAAAAGTAAATTTACTTCTGAAAATATAAGAACCACGAACTCGTTAAAGATTTCGTGGTTTTTTTATGCCAATACTTTTTCTTTATCTCTAAAAATAAACTGAGAAATAACAGCTAAAACTACAGTTAGAGTGGCTCCAATAAAATTCAGCCATAAGTAGCCCAATTTTTCCTGACCGCTAGGGTAAATATAGATAGTGTAATAAAATATGAAAAATATGGTCGTTTGACTAATGACAGCACTGTAGAAAATGGCATTGGCTTTTACATATTTGATATAGAAACCAACGAGGAAAACACCTAACACAGTTCCGTAAAATATAGACCCTACGATGTTTACCAATTGGATAAGATTTTCAAAAAGGGTACCTATACAAGCAAAAAGGATGGCTATAACTCCCCATAATAATGTAAAATATCTAGTTGCATTCACATAATGTTTTTCTGATTTTTCACCCTTAATATTTCGTTTGTAAATATCGATGGCAGTAGTGGATGCCAATGCTGTCAATCCTGAAGCAGAAGAAGACATGGCAGCAGAAAGAATCACAGCCAATAATAGGCCAATTAATCCAGATGGTAAATAATGAAGAATAAAGTAAATAAATACATAATCTTTATCATTAGTTTCTGCTTTGTTATCTACTTTTTCGATTATTTCTTTGGCTTGGTCACGCAAATCTTTCTCTTTTCCTGAGAGTGAAACAAGTTTTCTTCTAAGAATTGGGTTGTCGTAATTTTCATTTAAATGGTCAATATATAATAAATTATATTCTTTTTTCTCTTCGGATAAGTTGGTTAGTTGTTTTTCAAGCGAATTGTATTGCACCGCATACTTTGATTTTTCAACAGCATCCTTGTTAATGGGATTGAAATGCAATGGAACAGGGTTGAATTGGAAAAATACAAACACCATAACACCTGTTAGCAAAATAAAAAATTGCATAGGCACTTTTAAGAAACCGTTCATGATTAATCCCATTTGACTTTCGCGATCCGATTTACCCGAAAGGTAACGACCCACTTGAGACTGGTCAGTGCCAA
Organism: Flavobacteriaceae bacterium; assembly: GCA_947472705.1. Lineage (GTDB taxonomy): Bacteria > Bacteroidota > Bacteroidia > Flavobacteriales > Flavobacteriaceae > Flavobacterium. Next base: position 4,093 of record CANJDA010000102.1, on the reverse strand, counting down.
AATAAGAAAGCATTAGGAAGAACCCCCCTGTAATACCGCTCCAAAACGTATAACGATTTTCGGGATCAAATGAAAAGTCAAGTATATTCATTTTACCATTGGCACCAGCAATATGCAGGGCGTTAGAAAAAGTCATATCATTAGGAAGCAAATGTAAAATCAAGAAGAAAGTAATAAACATACCGCTCATGATGATAAACATTTGTTGCTTTTGAGTGACATTTACGGCTTTGGTACCACCAACATAGGTGTAGATAATTACTAATATACCAATGATTACATTTAGCATTGTTAAGTTCCAGCCTAAAATAGAAGACAAAATAATGGATGGAGCATAAATGGTTAAGCCAGTTCCAAGGCCTCTTTGTACTAAAAATAAAATAGCGGTAAATGAGCGTGTTTTTAAATCAAATCGTTGCTCGAGATATTCGTAAGCAGTAAATACTTTTAGCTTATGATATATTGGAATAAACGTAAGCGAAATTACTACCATAGCAATTGGCAATCCAAAATAGAATTGCACAAATCCCATTCCGTCATGATAGGCTTGACCAGGAGTGGATAAAAAAGTGATGGCACTGGCTTGGGTAGCCATTACTGATAACCCTACCGTCCACCACGGAGTTTCTTTGTTTCCTAAGATATAATCTTCTACATTTTTGCTTCCTTTGGTTTTATACACCCCATAGAAAACAATAAATAGTAGCGTTACCGAAAGTACTATCCAATCAAGTTGTTGCATATTAAGAGAATAATTCCATTAAAATAAAAAAAGCAATAATGTAAAAGATATTAATAACCAAAACCCAAGTGTAACTGTTATTCCAATTCGATTTTTTAGTTTCCATATTATTTTCCAATTGCTATCAAGTTGGCCAATAATCTATATGCCCCTGGAACGCCTTCTGGTAGTTCTCTAAAGAAACTTAAACCAGTATAAATGTAATTTCCCTTTCCATATTTGGCAATTAGTAAAGCGCCATCTTTTGGTTTTTCTCCTTTATCATTGGCCGAAAGTATAGGGGTAAAATTGGTATCCCATTCGTTAGGGTAATACAGTCCTTGTTCTTGTTTCCAGTCTTTAAAATCATCAGAGGTAATTTTGTTAGGGTAATTTAAAATAGGATGATTAGGAGCTATAAATCGTACTTCGGCATTTTCTTCAGTTACCCGTTCTTTTGAAATTTTTAAAGGAAATGGAGCAATATTTTTGGTAACCAAATCATCGGTGGTGTTGTATTGTACTATCATTGTTTTACCATTTTTGACAAAATCTAATAAAATAGTTTGTTTAAAAGCTAGAGCATCAATCACATTATAAGCTCGAATTCCTGTTATAATAACATCAAAATCTTCTAATTTTTCGGTAGTAATCTCTTCGGGTTTTAGAATGCTAACTTCATATCCCATTTGCAGTAAGCTTTTTGGAACTTCGTCGCCAGCCCCCATTATGTAGGCAATTTTTTCATTTTTGGTTTTAATTTTTAATCGTAAACCTTTAGCTTCTGCGGGTTTTAAAACCATTTGTTTGTAAATGTGTGGGTAGTTAATATCAATTTTATTTTGGTCATAAATTTTATTGTCAACAGTAACAATACTTCTGATTGTTATTTCGCTAGCTTCTTTGGAAGGGGTAACAGTAAAAACAGCTAGTACTTCTTGGTTTTTTTTATCAATGTTAAATGGAATTTCAGCAGGGGAAACTTCCCAGTTTTGTGGCACTTCTAATTTTACTGTCCCATTGATATTATCTTTACCAGCTTTTACTTTTACAGTAATGGTTTTACTTCTGTCATTATTAAAGATATATACTTTCTCAGCAATGGCTGACGTTACAGCCGGAGCAATGTCAAAAGGTTGATAAACTTCACCTTTGACATCGTCATTGTATTTGTAAATGACATTGCGTTCAAATGGAATTATAGTTCCTTTAATTTCAATGTAAAACACTACTTTAATTTGTCGTAACACATCAGGATTCCCAATATTTTCTTGATTATCTACCCGATACATGCCTATGGTTCCTTTTTGGTTGAGCCAATATGGATTAGTAAAAGCGATATCCTTAGGCAACAACATTTCCAAATTATTTGTAACTTCTTTATTATTTTCTAATTCAACGGGCAAAAACTTACTAACTGATGTTATAGAAGCATGGCAAGCATTCAACTTCATAGGGATGCTACTTCTATTAATAGCTTCTGTTTTAATTTTTACAATACCCCCAGGTGTAGCTTCTTGAACATCGGAAACAGCTTCTAAATATAATCCAGCACAAGCCGCAATTATCTTTTTAATTTCTTCTGATTTGATAGATTTCCAATGATTATCATCTAACTTTTGCATTAAATCATAGGCTCTAACCAATTCAGGAATGCTGCTAGAAGGGTTTTTGAAATCAAAGTCTTTTTCTACTTCGGAAAGTATATCTCCAATGGGTTTGCCATTTTTTACTCGGTTCCATGTAGTGTCTATACCTTCAAATAAATTGGTTTTGTCTTTAGGCATTTCACCTTTAAGAAATTCTAAATATTCATCGTCTTCACCTCGAGTACCTGTAGAACCAAACCCTTGTGATCGATGGCGACTACGACTTAATGCTGCAATTTCTTGATTGGATTTGCCTAATGATTCGTAATAAGTTCCTATTTTAAGGTTAATTAAATTAGTTTTATCAGCGGCATCAAATTTTTCTTTGCTGCCATAAAACCACCATGAAGTATTGAAAAACAACCTTTTTGGTTGCCAAGTAGAAACATATTGCAATTGATTTGGAAATGCAGAGGCATCGTTCACTTTATCAAAAGCTTCAAAACTCAACATAGCTGATGAAGTATGATGCCCATGCGTAGTACCTGGTGAACGATGGTCAAAACGATTGATAATTACATCGGGCTGGAATTTACGGATGATCCAAATTACATCACTCAACACTTGGTCTTTATCCCATATTCGTAATGTCTCATCTGGATTTTTAGAAAAACCAAAGTCATTAGCACGTGAAAAAAATTGTTCTCCACCATCAATTTTTCGGGCTTCAATAAGTTCTTGAGTTCTAATAACACCTAATTGTTCCCGTAACTCAGGACCAATAAGATTTTGACCTCCATCACCACGAGTTAATGATAAATAAGCAGTTCTTGCTTTTATATCATTTGATAAATAGGAAATAAGCCGAGTATTTTCATCATCAGGATGAGCGGCAATATAAAGTACCGAACCTAGAAAGTTTAGTTTTTGAATTTGATTATAAATTTCAATTGCATCAGGCTTTTGAGGTTGCTGTGCCTTGCTTTCTTGTATGGTAAAAAATAAAAAGGTAATAAATCCTATGTAAATCTTTTGCATTTTGAAATTATTGTTAGTTACAATAACTTCAAATATACAGATTAATTAAAAAAAGGGTTTTAATTTTAACTAAATATTTAGCATCAATAAGTGTTTGATTAATCAGTGTTTGCTGTAGCATTTGTAAATCTACCTTTAGAATTATATGGATATAGTTTTTTGTGTAACGAAAACAATTGATAAGGATTTTCGTCATCATAGTTTGTTATATTGACACGAACTTTATTATACAAAGAGTAACCACCATAATTTTCAGGGAGTTCTTCTACGGTTAACCATTTGCCACTTTCTTTGTAATAATATACCATTTTGAGATTATCAAAATAGGCTTCTAAATTTGGAAAGTAATAATATAGTATGTAACAGTTGGTTTTAGAATCAATAGGTAATGATTCCAATTTCAAAATAGACTCTTGTGATTGTACATTATTTGCTATAAAAATTACAAACAATATTGTTATTAGTTTGATCGATTTCATGCTTTTTGTAGATTTGGGATTAACAAAAATATTTAATGGATTCTTGGTAAGATTTACAACAAATATATTATAATAAATTTTAAAATAATCCATTAAAGTATAAAAAAATCGATTAAATACATTTTTTATTACAAATAGTAAGAATAATATTAATTAATTTATTTGTATTTTTAAGTAAAATGAATTTGTTTTATAATAAAAAAGGTAAGAATTTTAAATCCTTACCTTATCAATAGGTATTTATTTAAAATTTATTTTTTTTATTG
>CANJDA010000101.1 GCA_947472705.1 Flavobacteriaceae bacterium | reverse complement strand
TTAGAATTACCCACTGCAGTAGCTGCTTTTTTTGTTACTACATTATTCCCTTTTTTTACAACAGTTGTCGTGTTCTTTTTCTTAGTTCCTACTTGAGCCATAATATTATTGTTAAAACAAGAAAACGCAATAATAGTAAGTGTTATAATAATTTGTCTTTTCATAATTTTTAATTTTTTAATATTTTAATCTTAACTGTTTTTAGCTTAAAAGCTTTTAACTTCGAGCAAAGTAAATCAATTTTACTTAAAAAACAATATTGGCATTATATTCCAGCCACAATTTTAATTTCATTTATAATTCTTAAGGCCAATTTATCTGCCGCCTCTTGTGTTGGTGCTTCGGTATAGATTCGTATAATCGGCTCGGTGTTTGATTTTCGTAAATGCACCCATTCTGTTGAGAAGTCTATTTTCACTCCATCAATAGTATTGATTTCTTCATTTTTATACTTATCAGTCATCGCAACTAAAATAGCATCAACATTAATTTGTGGCGTAAGTTCAATCTTATTCTTACTCATAAAATACTGAGGATAAGAGGCTCTTAATTCAGCAACTGTCATATCTAAACTTGCTAAGTGAGTTAAGAACAATGCCACTCCAACCAAACTATCGCGACCATAATGCAACTCAGGATAAATAATACCTCCATTGCCTTCTCCTCCAATTATGGCGTTTGTGGCTTTCATTAATTCAACCACATTTACCTCACCAACAGCACTGGCTTGGTAACTTCCATTGTGTTTGGAAGTTATATCTCGTAATGCTCTAGAAGAAGACATATTTGAAACCGTGTTACCTGGAGTTTTACTTAAAACATAATCGGCACAAGCTACCAAAGTGTATTCTTCACCAAACATTTCTCCATCATTAGAGATAAAAGCCAAACGGTCAACATCAGGGTCTACTACGATGCCAAAATCAGCCTTTTCTTCTACAACTAATTTACAAATGTCACCCAAATGTTCTTTCAACGGTTCAGGATTATGAGGAAAATGACCATTGGGTTCACAGTATAATTTCACACACTCTACTCCCATTTGCTCTAAAAGTTTTGGAATAATAATTCCCCCCGAAGAGTTTACCCCATCAACCACAACTTTGAATTTCCTTTTGGCAACCGCTTTTGCATCTACTAAAGGTAACTCTAAAACCTCATCAATATGAATATCCATATAAGCATCATTCATAGTGATTTCGCCCAAAGAATCAACATCAGAAAAATTAAATGCTTCAGCTTCGGCAATTTCAAGAATCTTAGCACCATCGGCATCGCTTAAGAATTCGCCTTTGGCATTAAGTAACTTTAATGCATTCCATTGTTTCGGATTGTGAGAAGCTGTTAAAATAATCCCACCATCTGCTTGCTCTAAAGGCACTGCAACCTCAACCGTTGGCGTAGTTGATAAACCTATATCAATAACATCTATGCCTAAGCCGATTAAAGTATTTACAACCAAATTGTGAATCATTGGTCCCGAAATACGAGCATCACGTCCTATTACAACCTTAAGCTTGTCTTTTTGTATATTATTTTTCAGGAATGTCCCATAAGCCGAAGCAAATTTCACTGCATCTACTGGCGTTAGATTATCACCTACTTTACCGCCAATAGTACCACGAATTCCGGATATTGATTTGATTAGAGTCATTATGATTTTTTTGTATTTATTGGATGTTGTTTTTTAAATGTCTACAAATATAAAGAATGGTGTTTTTCAATTCTAATTTAAAAATTAAAATTTCTAATATAAAATTCCTAAATTGGGCTCATGAACTTTTTAGCACACATCTATCTTTCTGGTGATAACGATTTGATAAAAATCGGAAACTTCATGGCAGACAGTATTCGTGGTAACAAGTACGATGATTATCCCACAGAAATTAGAAAAGGAATTCTACTGCATCGTGCCATTGATAGTTTCACTGATATGCATCCTATTTACAGACAGAGCAAACATAGATTGCACGAAAAATACGGTCACTATTCGGGCGTGATTATGGATATTTTTTATGATCATTTTTTGGCTAAAAATTGGAAAACTTATTCTAATGAAAAATTGGGAATTTATGCCGAAACCTTTTATACACTTCTAACAGATAACTTAGAAGCATTAACCGATAAAGCCAAAGGCATGCTTCCTTATATGATTGGTAGAAACTGGCTGGTTAGCTATGCTTCTATTGAAGGGTTAGAAATGATTATGTTCCAAATGGATCACCGTACCAAAAATCGTGTAGCCATGCACGAATCTATTGTAGAGTTAAAACAATTTTATATCGAATTTGAAAAGGAATTTGGTTTGTTTTTTGAAGAATTAAAGCAACATTGTCAACAAAAATTAGAAGAACTTTAAAAATTGAGTAACGAAGTTGTATTTTAGCATTTCAAAAGTTTTAAATTAATGCCATCGAATAAAGCTTCTTTTTTTAAAATTGCATTCAGAAGTATTTTTAGAAGGGCCGAAGGCTTGATTTTTCTTCTAAAAGATAGATTAAGTGAGCGTAATTTTATTTATTTAGCCAGTGTTTTAGTGGCTATCACTTGTTCGCTTGCCGTTATTATACTAAAAAGTTTCGCCCATAATATTTTCCTTTGGGCCAATGATATCAATGGTTTCTTGAAATTACCTTATATCAATAGTTTATTGCCTATAGCCGGTATTTTACTAACGGTTTTTGTCATTCGGAATTTTCTAGACAACAATCTGGAAAAAGGAAGCTCCAAAGTCTTATATGCCGTAGCCAAAAAAGGAGGCATTATGCCCAAAAAACAAATGTATGCCCAAATCATTACCAGTTCCTTAACCGTTGGATTAGGAGGTTCTGCAGGATTGGAAAGTCCAATCGTTATTACGGGAGCAGCGTTTGGTTCTAACTTTGCTCAAAAATACCATCTCTCTCAAAAGGACAGGATTTTATTGTTAGCTTGTGGTGTGGCAGCCGGAATTGGTGCCGCTTTCAATGCTCCAATTGCTGGTGTACTGTTTGCAATTGAAGTGGTACTTACAGACGTATCAATAGCTGCTTTTATCCCTATTATTATCTCGGCGGCTACCGGTGCTTTAATTTCAAAAGTTACCTTAAGTCACGATGTAATTCTGAATTTCGAACAAACTTTAAAATTTGATTATCATAACACACCCTATTATATCTTATTAGGAGTTTTGGCTGGATTAACTTCCATTTATCATGCCCGAAATTTTCAAAAAGTAGAGAAATTTTTCGGAACATTTAAAAATAAAGGCTATAGGAAAGCAATCTTTGGTGCCACAATTTTAGCCATTTTGATTTTCTTTTTCCCAACCCTTTTTGGAGAAGGATATGAAAGCATTAAAACCTTGGCATCAAAAAACCCTAGTGTATTATTAGACAATACCATACTCGAAAAATTAAAAAGTAGCGAATGGATTTTGCTAGCTTTTGTTGGAGTTACTATGTTGCTTAAAGCCTTTGCTACAGGTTTAACTCTTGGCAGTGGTGGTAATGGAGGTAACTTTGCTCCTTCTCTTTTTGTGGGATCTTATCTTGGCTTTTTTGTAGCCAAAACGGTAAACTTATTGAATTTTTCTCATCATCTACCCATAGCTAATTTTACCATCGTGGGAATGGCTGGAATCCTAAGTGGTTTGTTTCATGCTCCTTTGACAGCTATATTCCTTATTGGTGAAATAACAGGTGGTTATGATTTGATGGTGCCGCTAATGATAGTATCCTCTGTAAGTTTTGCTGTTTCCAAACAATTTGAAAAACATTCTATGGATGTAAAAGGATTAGCTGATAAAGGCGATGTATTTACCAGTGATAAAGACAAAAACATTCTGCAGAGCATTAACTTTTACAACTTGGTTCAACAAAACTATAAAGCATTAACCTTAGAAAGTCCGATTGAAAATATAGTCGAAATTTTCTCTACAACCGAACAGAAAATCATCCCTATTATTGACGAAAATAAATCACTTATAGGTATAGTCGATTTTGAAGAGGTCAAAGCCATCATCTTCAATCCGTATCGAGTCAAATTTATGTCTATAAGTGAAATTATCAGTCAACCTAAAGAATTAATACTTTTTGAAGACAAGCCTGAGAAAATAATGAAGTTATTCGAAACTTCAAATGCTTCCATTTTACCTGTCATCCATAAAGGAAAGTACTTTGGTTTTTTGTCCAAAATTAATGTCCTCGAAAGTTACCGTCAACGATTGAAAGAGATGGTAATTGAGTAATCACTTTTAACAATAACTTCTTAGCTGTATAATTAAAACTTCTTTCTAAAACACTACCTTTGCGTTTTGCCAAAAATGCTATGTTAGATACAGAAAATACTATTGAAGTTTTAGGTGCTCGAGTACATAATTTAAAGAACATTGATATAACTATTCCTCGTGAAAAACTGGTCGTAATTACTGGTCTTTCAGGTTCTGGGAAATCATCTTTGGCATTCGATACGATTTATGCCGAAGGACAACGTCGTTACATCGAAACATTCTCTGCTTATGCCAGACAATTTCTTGGCGGATTAGAGCGACCTGATGTGGATAAGATTGACGGTCTTTCTCCTGTAATCGCTATTGAACAAAAAACAACCAGTAAAAGTCCGCGTTCAACAGTAGGTACCATTACCGAAATTTATGACTTCTTACGATTACTTTATGCACGTGGTGGTGAAGCGTATAGTTATGTCACAGGCGAAAAAATGGTTTCTTATTCCGATGAACAAATCAAAGAATTAATTATTCAGAATTTCACTGGAAAACGCATCAATATTTTAGCTCTAATTATCAGAGCCAGAAAAGGTCATTATGCTGAGTTGTTCCAACAAATCACCAAACAAGGATTTTTGAAAGTGCGTGTGAATGGCGAAGTTCAAGATTTATTACCAGGAATGAAACTCGATCGTTACAAAACTCATGACATTGAAATTGTAATTGATCGAATGGTGATTGAGAATACAGAAGAAAACGAAAAACGCTTGACCGAAAGCATCAAAACCGCCATGTATCACGGCGAGAATGTATTGATGATATTAGACCAAGACACCAATGAAGTGCGTTATTTCAGTCGGAATTTAATGTGTCCTACTTCGGGGATATCCTATCAAAATCCAGAACCAAATTTGTTCTCGTTCAACTCTCCCAAAGGAGCCTGCGAAACTTGTAAAGGTTTGGGAACAGTGCATGAAATCAATTTAAAAAAAATCATTCCAAATTCAAAGTTATCTATCAAAAACGGTGGCTTTGCACCTTTGGGTGAATACAAGAATTCATGGATTTTCAAGCAATTAGAAATCATTGGCGAAAAATTTGGTTTTAAAATAACCGATGCCATTGAAACCATTTCTGAAGAAGCAATGCAAATTATTTTGCATGGAGGTAAGGAGAAATTTGCAGTGGAATCTAAATCATTAGGCATTACCAAAGAATACAAAATTGAGTTTGAAGGCATATCCCATTTCATCAAAAATCAATTCGATGAAAGCAATTCAACTTCTATAAAACGTTGGGCAAAAGAGTTTATGGACGAAATAAAATGTCCAGAGTGTGAAGGTTCCCGATTGAAAAAAGAAGCTATGTATTTCCGAATTCACGAAAAAAACATCTTTGATTTATCGACTATGGATATTTCAGATTTAAGTGCTTGGTTTGAGGATTTAGACAAACATTTATCCGAAAAACAAACTATCATTGCTTCTGAAATCGTTAAAGAAATCAAAGATCGTTTGCGTTTTTTGGTGAACGTGGGTCTGAATTATTTATCCATTAACCGAAGCTCCAAATCACTTTCGGGTGGAGAAGCGCAACGTATACGTTTGGCAACTCAAATTGGTTCTCAATTGGTTGGTGTGTTGTATATTTTGGACGAACCAAGTATTGGTTTACACCAAAGAGATAATGAAAAACTGATTCATTCTTTAGAGCAATTACGAGACATTGGAAATTCAGTTCTTGTGGTTGAACACGACAAAGACATGATTGAACGTGCCGATTATGTAATCGACATAGGCCCCAAAGCGGGAAAGTTTGGAGGCGAAATCATCAGCAAGGGAACTCCTGCCGAATTGCATAAAGAACACACCATGACTGCCATGTATTTGAATGGTGAAATGAAAATCGAAGTACCAAAGAAACGTCGTGAAGGCAATGGTAAATTCTTAAAATTAAGTGGCGCTACTGGAAATAACTTAAAGAATGTTTCCATAGAATTGCCGTTAGGAAAACTGATTTGTGTGACTGGGGTTTCAGGCAGTGGAAAATCGACTTTGATTAATGAAACGCTTTATCCAATTTTAAATGAATACTATTTCAATGGCGTAAAGAAACCTCAACCCTACAAGAAAATTGAAGGTTTAGAGCATATCGATAAAGTAATCGATATTGATCAAAGTCCGATAGGCCGAACACCACGAAGCAACCCTGCGACTTATACAGATGTATTTTCGGAAATTAGAAGTTTGTATACTCAAACGCCTGAGGCTATGATTCGTGGTTACAAAGCAGGGCGTTTTAGTTTTAATGTTTCGGGTGGAAGATGCGAAACCTGTGAAGGTTCGGGTGTTAGAACTATTGAAATGAGTTTCTTACCCGATGTGTATGTAGAATGTGAAACCTGCCAAGGAAAACGATTCAACAGAGAAACTTTAGAAATTCGATACAAAGGAAAATCCATTTCGGATGTGTTGAACATGACGGTTGATGAAGCGGTTCCGTTTTTTGAAAACATACCGAAAATCTATAGAAAAGTGAAAACGATACAAGATGTTGGACTAGGTTATATCACATTAGGGCAACAAAGTACTACCCTATCTGGTGGTGAAGCACAACGTATCAAATTGGCGACAGAGTTATCCAAAAAAGATACTGGAAATACATTTTACATCATGGATGAACCTACAACAGGACTGCATTTTGAAGATATTCGAGTTTTGATGGATGTGATTAATAAATTGGTAGACAAAGGTAATTCCATCTTGATTATTGAACACAATATGGATGTAATTAAACTAGCCGATTACATTATCGACATTGGTCCCGAAGGCGGAAAAGCTGGCGGCGAAGTCGTAGCTAAAGGTACTCCAGAAGAACTAATCAAAAACAAAAAAAGCTATACTGCACAGTTTTTGAAAAAAGAATTGATTTAATTCTATGTAAAAAATGACTAATCAAATTGAAATAATTACGCCAAGACTCCTATTGAAAAGTATTACTCCTGCTATCATTCATGAGTTTTTCAATACTAAATCAAAAGAAGATATCATAAGTTACTTTGATTTTGATGAAGCAAGTTATGAGCATCTTAAAAACATGCACGAAAAAGGAATGGAAACCCATCGCATTTCATTGTTTTACTTTTTATTAATCGACAAAGAAAGCAACCAAACTATTGGCGAATGCGGCTTTCATACTTGGAATAAATCACACAACAGAACCGAATTGTTTTACAATATGAGAAATGATAATGTAAAACAAAAAGGCTATATGACTGAAGCACTTGAAACCGTTTTAGCTTTTGGATTTACTTCTTTAAACCTTCACAGAATAGAAGCCTTAATTGCTGCCGAAAATGAACCTTCCTTAAGATTATTACTTCGATATGGTTTTACTAAAGAAGGTACCATGAGAGAAGACTATGTGGTCAATGGAAAAAATGAAGACTCTGATTGTTATTCATTATTAAAATGGGAATGGGAAAGAAATAGCTAAACACCACACTATTAAGAATCAAAAGTTTACTGTTGTATTTTTTGACTTGTGTTTTAAAAAAAGAATTACTTTTGCGCGTTTGCTTTTACAATAAAAATTAGAATAAAATTTATATCATGAGAATAGAAGATTTCGAGAATGAAGATGATAAAATTC
>CANJDA010000100.1 GCA_947472705.1 Flavobacteriaceae bacterium | reverse complement strand
TGTATTTATTAATCTTGAAAAAGAAGCTTCTATCGCTGAATTTAAAAAATTGGGATTAGATGGGCCAAATAAAGATTTATTAGAATGTAATGATTTGTTCGAAACAGGAAAAATATCAGAATTAGAGTTTATAGAAACATTTTTTAAATTTATACCACAGGCCAGCATAGAAAATATTCGTTTCGCATGGAATGCCTCTATAGGGGATTTTCCGTTGTACAGATTAGAATTTCTCCAAATGCTTTCCACACGTTACCGATTATTTCTATTAACCAATACTGACGCCATTCACATCAGCCGATTCGAACATAAAGTAGGCATGTCATTTTATAGCGATTTTTATCGATGTTTTGAAAAAGTATACTATTCCTATGAAATGGGTTTGCGTAAACCAGATCCAGAAATATTCAACACATTAATCAGAAAACATGATTTATCACCAAAGAGAACACTTTTTGTTGATGATAAAAAAAGCAATACCGATATTGCACAAAGTTTAGGTTTACATGTATGGAATTTACAGGTTGGTACTGATGATGTAGTTAATTTATTTGACCAAAAACACCTTCCCTTTTAAATTTTGAATGCTATTGACACTTATAAAACTATAGCAAATCCTTCTAGTGAAATTTTGTTTAAAGAAAAGAATAGCAAGTTTTTTGGCTATGCTTTTCCTGTAACAACCGAAGAAGAAATCAAAGACCATTTAGAAAAATTACGCAAACAACATTATGGGGCGGTGCATTTTTGTTATGCTTTTCAGCTTGGAACAGATAAATTCTATTTTCGCGCCAATGATGATGGCGAGCCTAGTAATTCTGCGGGAGCTCCTATATATGGCCAAATTCAGTCATTTGGTGTGACCAATGTTTTGGTAGTTGTGGTTCGCTTTTTTGGTGGAGTTAAATTAGGTGTTGGAGGCTTAATTTCAGCTTATAGAACCGCTGCAGAAATGGCTTTAGAAGAATCGGAAATTATCGAAAAAACAATTAACATTCATTTTGAAATTTCATTTGATTATATGAATATAAACAAAGTAATGCGAGTCATAAAAGAGAAAAACCTTGAAATCATTTCACAACAAATGAATGAAAGTTGTCAAATTGAAATAGCTATAAGAAAAAAAAATGCCGAAATAATATTCGATATTTTTAATACTATGTTTGAAATTGACATAATAAAACTTTAGTTTTTTAATACATCCAAAATATATTGTGGAGGAGCAATTGGTTTTCCTAAATTTATATCAACAAAAACCAATAAAAAATAAGCAGTTGTTAATAACTCGTCTTTTTCATTACGAATTTCACAATCAAATTCTATTTTCACTGAGCTTTGACTTTTAAACTTGGTTATGACTGTAAGTAAATCATCATAACGTGCTGGTTTTTTGTAATTTAAAGTCATGGAAACAATAGGGAGTGCAATCCCGCTCTCTTCCAGTGATTTATACGAAATCCCTTTGTTTCTGAGCCATTCAACGCGTCCCATCTCAAAATATGGAACGTAATTTCCATGGTAAACTACACTCATTTGATCGGTTTCAGAGTAACGAACTCTAACTTGTATTTGATGTTCTTTCATCTATTCTTTTTTGCAGTTAATCTATATTTTTAGTTTCCTTTACAATAATATTTTTAAAAAATCAATACCATTAAAATTTTTTTTAACGAATTTTATTCACATATTTGTTATCCCAAAAAAATAAGAAGATTTTCACACTCTTCTTCGGTATAAAAACCTATAAGTAATTACATTAATTTTAAACAAAACATGAGCAAAACTGCGCAATCGGTATGGGAAAACTGTCTTTTATTTATAAAAGACAATATTCAAGAGCAAGCTTTTAAAACTTGGTTTGAACCGATTAAGTCTGTTGAGCTAACTGATAATGCTTTATACATACAAGTTCCAAGTAAATTTTTCTACGAATGGCTTGAAGAGCATTATGTTAAATTATTGAAAGTTGCGTTAACTAAAGAACTTGGTAAAAACGCAAAGTTACTCTATAAAATCAAAATGGAAAACACTTATGGCAATAAACAACCTTTTACAGAACAATTGCCAAGTGCTCACCGTAGCCCAATAAAATCTCAAGATGTAGATGCTCCTTTTAAAAATCTGAACCCTGAATTAAAAAATCCATTTGTAATTCCAGGTATCAGAAATTTAAAAATTGAATCTCAATTAAATCCTAATTACAGTTTTGACAACTTCCTCGAAGGAGATTCTAACCGTTTAGCTCGTTCTGCAGGTATGGCTGTTGCCAATAAACCTGGAGGAACTTCGTTCAATCCGCTATTAATTTTTGGTGGTGTTGGTTTAGGAAAAACCCATTTAGCGCATGCTATTGGTGTTGAAATTAAAGACAAATATCCTGAAAAAACAGTTTTATATATATCTGCTGAAGTTTTCACACAACAATATATAGATTCTGTTAAGAAAAATAACAGAAACGATTTTATTCATTTCTACCAATTAATTGACGTGTTGATTATTGATGATGTTCAATTCCTTTCTGGAAAATCAGGAACACAAGATGTATTTTTCCACATCTTCAATTATCTACACCAAAATGGCAAACAAGTAATATTGACTTCAGACAAAGCTCCTGTTGATATGCAAGACATTGAACAACGTTTGTTATCTCGTTTTAAATGGGGATTATCTGCTGAGTTACACCAACCTGATTACGAAACTAGAATTTCTATCTTAAAGAATATCCTCTATAGAGATGGTGTTGAAATGCCTGAAGAAATCATTGAATATGTAGCTAGAAATATTAAATCTAATGTTAGAGAATTAGAAGGTGCTATTATTTCTTTAATTGCTCAATCTTCTTTCAACAAAAAAGAAGTTACACTTGATTTAGCAAAAAGTGTAGTAGAAAAATTTGTTAAAAATGTAAAACGTGAAATATCTATTGACTACATACAAAAAGTAGTTTCTGATTATTTCCAATTAGATATCGATACATTACAATCAAAAACTAGAAAACGACATGTTGTTCAAGCACGTCAACTAGCTATGTTTTTTGCTAAGAAATTTACCAAATCATCATTGGCTAATATTGGATCACAAATTGGAGACAGAGATCACGCCACTGTTCTACACGCATGCAAAACAGTTGATAATTTAGTTTCTACTGATAAACAATTCAAAAAATTTGTAGAAGATATTCATAAAAAATTATCTCTATAATTTGCTTTTTGACTAAGTTTGTAGCTTAGAAAAACACAATATGCCCGTTAAAATTTTAATGGTTTGTTTAGGAAATATTTGTCGATCACCATTGGCAGAAGGACTTCTTGCATCCAAACTTCCCAAGGACACATTTTCTGTAGATTCAGCTGGAACAGGAGCTTATCATATCGGTAAACAACCCGACCATCGTTCCATTTTGGTGGCTCAAAAAAACGGATTAGATATTACGAATCAAAAAGCGAGACAATTTTCATCCAAAGATTTTGAAGAATTCGATTATATTTATGTTATGGACAGTTCCAATTATGACAACGTAATTGAATTAGCCAAAAACGAGACTCATAAATCGAAAGTAGACATGATATTAAATCATTTGTTTCCTGGTGAAAATGTTGATGTTCCTGATCCGTATTATGGTTTGCAAAACGGCTTTGACATGGTATATGAAATGTTGGATGAAACCTGTGATTTATTAGCTAAAAAATTAATTGCTAAACATTCATGAAATGCATTTGCATTTTATCAGAACAATAATAAACTATAGATGAAACCCATTGAACTCAAAGGAAAATTGTATTTGATTCCAACCCCTTTGGGTGAAATGAACCCTCATGATGTGTTACCACAAACAGTGAAAAGAGCTATTGATTTCATTGATTATTATATTGTTGAAAACGAAAAAACAGCTCGAAAATTCATCAAATCAATTCATCCCGAAAAAGTTCAAGCCAGTTTAAAAATTTCCATATTAAATAAACATACTGAAGTAGCCGAACACAATGTCATGCTTTCTCCATGTCTTAATGGTATAAATATTGGTTTGATGAGTGAAGCTGGATGTCCTGGAGTGGCTGACCCTGGTGCTGCCATTGTAAAAATTGCTCATGAGAAAGGAATTCAAGTAATTCCTCTTGTTGGGCCTTCTTCCATACTTTTGGCCATGATGGGTTCAGGAATGAACGGTCAGAGTTTTGCTTTCAATGGTTATCTCCCAATAGATAAAGGCGAAAAAAAATCGGCTCTAAAAAACTTCGAAAAACTATCTCACGATAAAAATCAATCACAGTTATTCATTGAAACTCCATACAGAAATAATAAACTTCTGGAAGATTTAACACAAGTTCTTCAGCCTAATACACTACTTTGTATAGCTACCGATATCACTTTGCCTACAGAATACATTAAAACTTTTAGAGTGGCTGATTGGAAAAAAATAAAGGTCGATTTACACAACCGACCTACTATTTTTATAATTCACAAAATGTATTAATCTACTTTAGCGTTTTTGATAGCTTTAATGCTTCTGGTTTCAAACCCACCAAAATCTCTTAGATAAGCACGAACTGAAGTTCCGTAACTATCTTTGCATTTTTTCATTCCATTAGTGTTCAAAAAACGTTTCACAGAACCAGTTCCTCCAAGGTGCGCAGCCGCTAAAATCCCTGATTCAGTAATTTTGACACCGTCAATAATTTTCCCTTCAAAAAAACTAATATAATCTTTCAAATCATATTTGTGTTTTGAAAGTAAAGCAACGAATGCTCTTTCTTGTAAATTTGGATTATTTAAAAAATCACTGCTATCCTCAACACCAATTGATTTCAATGTTTCCGTTCCAAATTGGTATTTTCCTAAATAACCTAACGAATTTATTTTTTTGTATTTCCCTTGCGATTCTTTGTGAGCAATAGCTTCTTGATAACCAATAAAATATTTGCCTTTATATGGGATGGTAAGACTTACATAACAAGTACTATTTTCAGATGGAAAAACATAAAGCATTGCTTCATTTTTTGCAATGCGAACCTCGTTATTAATTTGGGAATTGAATGGTTTAAAACCTAAGCTTATAAAAGCTACAGTCAGTAAGATTGATGTGTAAAAAATTCCTTTTTTTATCATTAATTGTTATTTCTCAAGCGCTGTCACCGACATGAAATTTCCGGCTGCGAATATACAACTAATTTTATAAAATTGAATATCAAGCAGTTAAACTACTTTAAAAATAGATTAAATGCAACTTTGAACCTCCGTTACCCCTGATTTCAAACGCCGGAGCTGGAATCTTAATAGTATTGAAAACTGTTAAAATTGTCTTAACAAAATGAGATTTAGTTTGAATTTTTGTCAAATCAACGTCAAGGCTAAGGTAAAATTGACGGTATCTTTTGCTTTCTGGAAGGAAAATAGTGTTGACAAACTCATCGTTACCAGTAATCATTCCTTCTGCTCCATAACCAAAAGCAACATTTAGCCATTTAGGAAATTTTGAAGATTTAGCAAACGAATAAATATTAGCAGAAAGCCAATAGGTTTGTCCGTTATAATCTTTTAAAATTTGTTCGCCCAAAGAACTTCCTAACACATTAGGTCTTCGGGAAGCATAAGGTGTGGTGTGGAAAGAAAATTTTGGAACTATGCGCTGTTCTTTCCAAAGTAATTCTTGCGAAACATATAAAGCTGTTCCGGATACATTTGCTAGAACATCTCCCATAGAAGCTCCCCAATTGGCTGAATAACCATCAAATACTTCAACAATGGTCATAAATGTCAATCCTAAGGTGGCTCCATAAATCAATTGACTTTTCTTATTGGCTCCCGACCATTTTAAAGCATTGGCTCCGAAACTTCCTAAATGATACGAAGAAAATACATGACCTGCTTTGTCCATTTGCAACCACTCAGCATTGTCATTGATAAAATGAAAATTAGAATGAGGATAATCAGCATACCAAATTTGGTTCAAACCAATCAACGTAGCAGAACCAATAGCAGCTTCAGAAATTTCAAGTGTTTTGAGCCGATGCTTATTTAAAGTATCTGCTGGTTTTAAGAAAGTTTCAATAGAATTTTGAGCAGAAATTAAACCCGAAAAAAGCAGCAAAAAAACTATGTAATACTTTGTTTTCAAGGATTAACGGTTCGTGCCTTGGGCATTTAACCACGCTACATATTTTTTTCTATTGACATCATGTTGAGTTATAGTAGCAGCAAATTCATGATAACCAAATCGCTCCACACTAGCACAAAAATAAATATAATTATGCTTAGCTGGACTCAGTACTGCATCAATTGCATCTACATCTGGCATGGCAATAGGACCTGGTGGTAAACCTATATTTTGATATGTATTAAAAGGCGATTTAATAAACAAGTCATTGTATAAAACCCGCTTGATTACTTGTTCAAAATTATTATCTCTCAACTTTAGTGCATAAATTACTGTCGGGTCGGCTTGCAATGGCATTCCTTGATTTAATCGGTTTAGATAAACTCCTGCCACTATGGGTCTTTCACTTTTTTTAACTGTCTCCTTGTGCACAATAGAAGCCAAAGTAATCACTTGAACTGGTGTCAAATTTAAAGCAGTAGCTTTATCAGTTCGTTCTTTTGTCCAAAAACGATTGTATTCCTCTAGCATTTTTTCTCTGAACTTTTCCGCAGATATATTCCAATAGACTTCATATGTATTTGGCAAAAACATGGCAAAAATATTGTCTTTGGTAAATCCGTTTTTTTGCAGAAAAATGCTGTCTCGAAAAGTTTCTAGTAATTTAGTTGTATCAGGTTCAATCTGTGAACTAAGTCGCTCACACAAATTTTCAAGTCTTTCCTGATTATTAAAAGCCAATTTCACAGGGACATTTCTACGCATAGCGGCAACCAATTGAAAGGCACTCATCCCTTTCTTTAATAAAAAGCGTCCTGGTTTGATATTTTCTGGATATGAGCGTCTATTTGCAATAAACTCAAAATCACTCATATTCTTAACATAAGGCGAGATGATCTTTTCAACATCTTGGTAAGTAGAACCTGTTGGGATTTGAACATAAATTTCTTCTTTATCAAAATTAGTATCTGAAGTAAAAAATTTAACAAATACCACAATGACAACCAGTACAAAAACCGCTGCCAAACCTTTTAAAATTGTATTTCTCTTTGTGTTCAAACCGAAATATGTTTAGTTTATTTTTTAATTAATTGAAATAATGCTTCATCATGAAAGGAATTCTTAGTGAAATTCCAGTCTTTTTTAGTGCCAATTTTTTCGAAACCAAATGTAGTAAAAAGAGCTAAACTCGCCTGATTTTCTGTTCCTATATTCGCGTACAACTGGTGTAATTGCAATTGCTCAAAAGCAAAGTCAATGATTAAGCCCAATGCTTGTTTCCCAAAACCATTGTTTCTTTCAGTTTCACTTTGAATGATGACACCCACTCCTGCTCTTTTATTTTTAGGATCAAAATCAAACAAATCAATCAAACCGATAGCGTCTGAAGTTTCTTTTTTACATATTGCTAAGCGCAATTGTTTGGCTTCAAAAATATCTTGATGCGCATTTTCTAGATACTGTCTGATAAGAAATTTGCTATATGGAGTTTGAGTATTACTGACCTCCCAGATGTTTTCATCGTTTTCTATTTTATAGACAAACTCTAAATCTTCGGGTTCGAGAGCCCGTAAATAAATAGTATTTCCTTGAAGTGTTACCATGTTACTTCTCCTTCAAAAACAAAAGTTGCTGAACCTTTCAGAAATATATTGGTATACTTATCCACTTCTTTCACAAAAGAAACTTCAAGTTTTCCGCCTTCTACATCTAAGTGTATATGATGAGAATTGGTTTTTTGGGTTGCATGCATGGCAATTGCAACTGCAGTTGCTCCAGTTCCGCAGGACAAGGTTTCATCTTCTACACCGCGCTCGTAGGTTCGTAATGCATAATGATTATCACCCAATTG
>CANJDA010000099.1 GCA_947472705.1 Flavobacteriaceae bacterium | reverse complement strand
CCCTCTTTGATAATACTTTTGAATGTTTCCAAATTGCTTTTCTTCATTTCGGTAAAACTATCAAAGTTCAATTCTCTTTTTTTTGTCGAAAACTCAAAATGGAGAATTTGGTAGATGCAACGGTTTTCATTGATACGGCTTATGTAAAGCTCCACCATTTTGTCAACTTTTTCGAAAGGCGGAATGTTTTCGTTGTATAAACTTTCCAATTGCAAACGCATATCCGAAATTCTGTTTAAGATTAACGCTTCCAACATTTTTTCTTTAGAACCAAAATAATAGGATATCATGGCAATGTTGATGTTGGCTTTTTTGGCAATATCTCTAACAGATGTTCCATCAAAACCATCTTCTGCAAACAGCTGTTCTGCTACTTGAAGAATTTCAATTTGCTTTTCATTAAATTCAATCATTTCAGTTTTTTAATAAATAGTAAGCAAAGTTAAACAGTTGTTTAAATTAAACGTTTGTTTGATGCAGATTTAACATTTTATTAATCTAAAAAGCATGATAGACAAATTCTATTGCTATAATTTAAAATGTTTATAATTAAATATTTAAAGCAATTTATGTAAAGTTATAAATAGCTTATAATATTGGTATTTAGTTTTCGAGCCAGTTTTTTAATATCAATTTTCCGTGCTGAGTTAGGATGCTTTCGGGGTGAAATTGAATGCCTTTTACATCAAAATTTCGATGCCTTATTGACATTACATATCCATTTTCGTTTTTAGATGTGATTTGCAGGTTTTCTGATAATGATTGTGGGTCAACTACCCAAGAATGGTAATGTCCTACTTCGAATATTGAGTCGATGCCATTAAATAATATTTCATCATTTACAATAATTTCTACTTTAGAAGAGACTCCATGAAGTATTGATTTTAAGTTGATTAAATTAGAATCAAAAACTTCAGCTATAGCTTGATGACCTAGACAAATTCCGAGGATGCTTTTTGTAGGAGCGTAGGTTGAAATTACCTTTTTAAGTAATCCTGCCTCATTTGGCAAACCGGGTCCTGGAGATAATAATATTTTATGAAATGGAAGTAAATCATCAAGTTCAAATTCATCATTCCTAAACACAAATACTTCAGCATTTAAGGATTCAAGATAGTGTGCTAAATTGTAGGTAAAGCTGTCGTAATTATCAATAATGGCGATATTAATCATCTTTAATTTAATAATTCAATTTACAAAGATGACCATTTTTTTAAAACAAAAAACCTCGAAAATTTCTTTTCGAGGTTTTTCTTTTCATAGCAATAGTTCCCTTATTGTTAGAACTGTAGATTAACAGTTAAATCAAAATCATCATTGATAGTTTTGTCACCTAAATTATCAAAGAAACTACCAGAACCATATTTAATTCCGTATTTAGTTCTGTTGATTTTTAATGAAGCAGATGCTGTATTAGCTTTAGTTGTCAAATCAAAAGTCACAGGATTAGTAATTCCTTTTATTGTTAAATCACCTGTGACAGTATAAATTCCATTTGATTTGGCAGCTATTCTCGTAAATTTTAAAGTAGCTGTAGGGTTTTTTTCAGTACCAAAGAAATCTTCTGATTTTAAGTGACCGTTTAATTTGTCTTTCCAATCTCCGGATAAATCAGTCGAAGTTAATGAAGTCATATCTACAGTAAAATTTCCTCCAGTTACTTTTCCTTTTTGGAAAATTAAAATTCCCTCTTTAAGGTTAACAGTTCCGCTGTGTTCGCCTGTAACTTTTTTCCCTAACCAAGTGATGGTACTTTTTTCTGCATTAACTTTTTTATTTTGTCCAGTAGTTACAGTTGTTCCAAAAGCTACTAATAATGCAATTGCAATAGTTTTTAAGTTTTTCATTTTTGTTAATTGATTTTAGTTATTGATTAAAAATTTATAAATAATTCTTCGTTCGATTTGCGCACTTTAACATAGTTTTGCGTATCATCTTCTGAATGACGGTACCCAACAGTCGCTAGTAGTGAAGCATTTAATCCTAAGGCTTCAAGTCCTAATATTTCATTAATTTTAGCAGGTTCAAAACCTTCCATAGGTGTAACATCAATCTTAAGTTCTGCGGCAGCATTTAATAAATTACATAAAGCGATGTAAGTTTGTTTAGAAGTCCAAACATTTCTATTTTCTAATGGCAAGGTTGATATTTTAGATTTCATAAAATCACTGTAACCTTTTAATGCATCGACAGGTAATCCTCTTGTGGTGGCAACATTGTTAATGTGTGCTTCAATTTGTGCATCTCCAAAATCTGTCATATTTGCAAATACTAATAAGTGTGAAGCTTCTACTATTTGGGATTGTCCCCAAGCGGCAGGTTGTAATTGTACTCTTATTTCTGGATTTTCTATAAAAATCACTTTGTAAGGTTGCAATCCGTATGAAGAAGCACTAAGTCGGATAGCCTCTTTCAGTGTTTTCATATCTTCATTAGATACCTTTTTGGTGGTATCAAATTTTTTGGTGGCGTAACGCCAGTTAGCATCTTTTATAAAATTGCTCATATAGTTATTTAATTAAATGGTTCTGTATTTTTCTAATAGTATATTCAATTGTTTTAATTCTTCTTTATTTAAATTGGTGGCAAAAATTTGTTCGTGATCATTTACTTTTGGATCAAGCTCGGTCAACACATCTAATCCTTTTTGTGTAATTCGAATTTCAATTTTTCTTCGGTTCTCTGGGCAAACTTCCCGGGTCACAAAATCTTTGAGAAGTAACTTATCAATCAATCGGGTTGTATTACTGTTTTTTGCCAACATACGTTCCTGTATAATGCACATATTGGCTGGAATCCCTTTTTGACCTCGAAGAATTCTCAAAACATTGTATTGTTCACCAGATAAATCATATGGTTTAAGGATTTCGCTAAAACGATCATTTATCACGTTTTGTGTATACATAATATTCAGGATAACTTTTTTATCATCATCCATAGCTACTGTTGATTTAATAATATCTTCAATCTTCATAATTACCTATACAAAATTTGTAGGTACAAATGTATAACAATTTATTGTTGTATATACAAATGTGATGTTTTTTTTTGCTAATTTTTTTATATTTAATTATAAACTGTAGATATGAGTTAAAGCACGCATAAACTCTTTTCTTTTTGTTTTAAAAGAAATACATTTGTTTATTAAATATTTATATTATGAATTTATCACAACAAGATTGGGCTAAACAGTTAGATTCTGACAACAATGCTGTTATTTTAGATGTTAGAACCGAAGAGGAATGCAATGATGGCATCATCCCAAATGCTATTAACATAGATATTTATAAAGGGCAAGGTTTTATTTATCAAATCGAAGCATTAGATAAGGACAAAAACTATTATGTGTATTGCAAAGCGGGTAGCAGAAGTACCCAGGCATGTGCAGTGATGAAACAATTGGGTTTTGAAAATACTTTCAATTTAGAAGGCGGTTTTATGCAGTGGAAAGGAGATGTAGATTTCCCAAAAAAATAAGCTTTTATTGCCACATTGCGTTGTAACTTTGTTACACTTAATGAACTTCCAAGATGAATATTCCCAATAGTTCTCTGAAAAGAGTGGTCATAATAGGTGGTGGATTTGCTGGCATTGCTTTAGCTAAAAAACTTAGAAACAAATATTTACAAGTTGTACTTATTGATAAGCACAACTATCATACTTTTCAACCATTACTATACCAAGTGGCAACTGGCGGTTTAGAAGCTGGTTCTATTGCCTATCCTATTAGAAAAGTTATTCAAGAATACAAAGATTTTTACTTTCGTTTGACTTCTGTTAAAGAAATTGATACCAAGAATCAGAAAGTAATTTCAGAAATTGGCGATTTGTATTATGATTATTTGGTTATTGCAACGGGTTCTAAAACCAATTATTTTGGCAATAAAGAAATCGAGCGTAATTCAATGTCGATGAAAACTATTCCACAATCACTTAATATCCGTAGTTTGATTTTGGAAAATTTTGAACAAGCAGTGCTAACTAAAGACATCAACGAAAGTAATGCTTTGACCAATTTTATTTTGGTAGGAGCAGGGCCAACAGGAGTAGAGCTTGCAGGCGCATTGGCCGAAATGAAAAAAGCTATATTACAAAAAGATTATCCCGATTTGGATATTTCCAAAATGCAAATCAATTTGATACAAAGTGGTGACAGAGTATTAAACACTATGAGTGAAAAATCTTCAGCGGCAGCCGAGAAATTTCTATCAGATTTAGGAGTAAAGATTTGGAAAAATGTTCAGGTGACTAATTATGATGGAAGAACTGTGACCACTAATTCTGATTTGACTTTTGAAACCGCTACTGTTATTTGGACTGCAGGGGTTCAAGGTGCAGCAATTTTTGGATTACCTGCAAGTAGTTTGGTTGATCGAGTATTACGTATTCGGGTGAACGAATTTAACCAAGTTAAGGGTTTTGATAACATTTTTGCCATTGGTGACATTGCTTCAATGGAAACAAAAAAATACCCTCAAGGACATCCTATGATGGCACAACCAGCTATGCAACAAGGAAAACTGTTAGGCGATAACTTGGTCAAATTTATAAGTGGTAAAATAATGGAACCATTTGAATACAACGATAAAGGTTCAATGGCTACTATTGGCAGAAACTTGGCTGTGGTAGACTTACCTCACTATCATTTTAGTGGCATTTTTGCTTGGTTTGTGTGGATGTTTGTGCATTTGTTTTCACTCATAGGTTTTAAAAATAAAGCGGTAGTTTTCCTTAATTGGGTATACAATTATATTAGATTTGATCGTGAAGGACGTCTTATTGTTCGACCCTACAAAAAGAAAAGTTTTATTACTTTTACCAGTGATGAGATATAACTTCCTATGAAAAAAGCACTTTTATTCTGTTTATTTGTCTTATTGATTTCCTGTAAATCTACTTATCTCGATGCTAAGAAATCCCTAATTTTACTTGATATATCAAAGGAAAAAGATGACTATGCATTTGTAAACCTTAAAAATTACAGTAACGATTTTGTCTTTGATATGAAGTATGCTACTGCTGATAATTTTCTAAAAGAAAAAGTATATCCCTGTGAAGAATGTTTCCTGAGAGTGAAAACGATAAAATCATTATTAGAAGCTAATAAAGAGTTTTTGGCAAAAGGTTATCGTATCAAGTTATATGATTGTTATCGTCCAAAGTCAATTCAGAAAAAAATGTGGAAAATTGTTCCTGATGCTAATTTTGTGGCAAATCCAAAAAAAGGTTCTATACACAATAAAGGTGGAGCGGTAGATATCTCGTTGGTAGATTCTTTAGGTATAGAATTAGATATGGGAACCAAATTTGATTTTTTTGGTGAAGAAGCGAGTCATAATTATCTAAAGTTTTCTGAGCAAATTTTGAATAATAGAAAATTTTTAAAAGAAATCATGTTGCAACACAACTTCAAATCCTTTGATTCGGAGTGGTGGCATTACAATTTAAATAATAGCTCAGTAGATGAAGTATCTAATTTAAAATGGCGATGCGAAAATTAATCAGTAATGCATTTTAAATTATTAATAAAATAATTTTCAGGCTCTGATTTGACTTTATCTAATTCAGAAATCAATTCGGTTTTAAAGGGATAATCAATAGTTTCTCCTGAGTATTTAACTCTCATAAAAGTTACAGGAGAAATTTTAAGATCTTCAAAGTTATCTTTGGCAAATAAAAAGATTCCACTTGTAATGCGGTTATTCGTATTCTTTTCATCGTGAATATAAGTTCCGCAAGTTTCGTTTCCAGAATATAATAGGGTTACAATTTTACCATTATTAAGTTGCAAGTATATTTTGGAATTGCTATCAAAACAACTGGCTTTGATGAACTCATTACTTTTTTGTAAAAATTGTGCCTCGACCGCATAAACACCATTGGTGCTTGATAAAAAAAAGAAAATATCTGTTGAATTTCCAGCAAAGCTTCTTTCAAAAACGAGTTGTTGTTTGGTCGATTTATAGGTCCCTAAACTATCTGTTACATTGATATCAAGTTCGCATGGTTTTTGACTAAATGCAGCAAAATTTAGCAATAGAAATAAAACAAAATATAGATTCTTCATTGGTTATTGTATTTTGCTGCAAAGTAAAACTATTTTATTATTAGTAGCATCAGTTGTGAAAAAACAATACAAATCACCACCATCTTTAATTTTCCATTTTTTTCGAATGGTTTCTACCGAATCAGGAAAATTTCGTGTGGTGATATTTGCTTTTTTATTTTCCAAAAATGGTTTCATCTCCGCCTTATTGTAATTAATAGAATTTTCGACTTTAAAAGTTCTACCAGGAAATGCTATCAAAAAATCGGAAGTATATAAATGAGAATGTTGGTGGAGTTTTTCAACTTTAAATTGTGCTGGAATCACATCAAAACCACCCGATTTCATTATAGCCGAATTGGGTTCATAAAGATATTGCTTTGGTAAACTATAAGTAATAGTAGTTACTAATTGATTCGGTATAAATGAGAAATTTTCAATAGTGTCTTTAGCTATATTGCAGGTAATAATTTCTAGTGTTTTAGAATAGTCTTTTTCTAATATCCAAAGCAATTCTTTTACTTCATTATCTATGGCAACAATATGAATTGCTTTTACATTTTTAAGTTCAGATAAACCTGCAGTTATGTCTAAAATGGGAGCAGTTTTTATTAAAATATTGGATGCAAAATTAAAATAAAAATCAAGTAATATAGGAACATTCGGCAGACAGTCTTTAAGCATAAACACTTTGCCTTTAGTATCATTTCTCCTTGATGGATCAATATAAATCCAATCAAATTTTTGGTTTAAATCTTTTATAATAGTTTCACTATCACCAATAATGCATTTTATATTTTCAACTTCTAATTGTATAAAATTATGAGTTACAATTTCAGAAAGTTCGCTATTTATTTCACAATGGATTACTTGGTCTACTTTTTGGGCAAAATAAAAATCATCAACTCCAAATCCACCTGTTAAATCAATAAGATTTTTGCCCAAAACTAGCTTTGATTTATAGGCTGCAGTTCTTTCAGATGAAGTTTGTTCTAATGAAATTTTACTAGGATATAAGATGTTTTTGGTTTTAAACCAAGTTGGCAACTTAATTCGAGCTTTTTGTTTTGCCGAAATTTGATTAAGTACTGCGTTCCAATCGGAGTTAGGGAATTTTGTTTTCTGCAATGCCAATGCTATGACATCTTTGTCACAATTTTGAGTAATAAAATCCTGAATTTCTTTAGTTAATAAGGATTCATTTGGCATAAAAAATATTGATTAAAGGATAATTAGTATAAAAAAACCTGCTATAAAAAGCAGGTTTTTTAACAAAAATATAAAAATAAAATTATGGTTGTGCAAATGAGAATCGAGGACCGCCAGAAAGGAAGATAGCATCAATTCTAGATTTTTGACCTAAAGAAAACATATACATTCCTCTATCGTCAGAATAATCCATATAATTCATGGTCATTTCAACAGGAGTACCAGCACAAGTACTGTAATGTGGATATGTTGGTACGCCAAAATTAGCCGAGTCATGATTTGGAGTATCAGCAACTAAATCATTTCCACAATTGGCATCTCCCCATATATGACGTAAGTTCAACCAGTGACCAATTTCATGTGTTGCAGTTCTGCCTAAATTATAAGGATAGCTTGAACTAGAATTACTATATACTCCAAAATACAACGGATCGATTACCACACCATCAGTAGCTGAAGAACCACCAGGAAACTGTGCGTAACCTAAAATTCCACCACCAATGGTACCAACCCAAATGTTTAATTTAGTTGTTGGACTGGTTGGATTAAGTCCGCCTGATTTTGTTTTTTTGATAGCATCTCTTGTTCCCCAAGAAGATTTTGTTGTTGATTTTCTAATCACTTGATCAAGTACAAATGAAATACCTACATTGGCTTTTACTCCAGAGAATAAAGCTGGCACTTGATTATAATCTGAATTTAATGCATTGAAATCTTTATT
>CANJDA010000098.1 GCA_947472705.1 Flavobacteriaceae bacterium | reverse complement strand
GAATAAAGTACAGCTTTTAATAAATAATAAAAAACGACTAAGTTTTCTTAGTCGTTTTTTTATACAATCAATTTAAAAATTTGACACGAATCTCTGGATTGGGTAAAATGCAAGATTCTTTTTTACCAAACCATTTATACCTGTTTAATGCAACATAATCATAGATTAAATCTAGAATATACTTAGGGAGTATGTTTGCTATTTTAAATAATAAAAACCAGCCGCCCAATACATTTATAATTTTTAAAATGGCTTGTGATTTAAAATAATAACCCTTTCCAGGGTCGTATAAAACTATACTATCAATTTTAATATTGTCAATTACCAGATAGGTAATAATTTTTTTTCCTAAGTCTGATTGTAATGAAACAAAACGAAAAGTATCTTTTTTATCATGCTTTATAATAAAATTTACCGATGAATCACAAAGGTTGCAAACACCATCAAACAGAATTATCTTTTTTCCATTAGGTAAAGTTGAATCATACATATTATTTTGCTTGTACAAACTCAAGTTCTTCTAAACTAACTTTAGAGGTAAAAACTCCATAGTTAACTACAGCTTTGTTTTTTTCAATCTTATCAATGGTTCCTACCGATTTTCCATCTATCATTCTAACTCGGTCACCAATTTTCAATATTATTTTAGGCTTTTCGGCTTCTTGTTTTTGGGCTTTTATTTTCTTCTCTTTTTTGACTTTTCTAATTTCTTCTACTTTGACTTTAACTTCCTCAATGACTTTTTTTTGGATAATTTCTTTTTCCTTTTTTTCTTTTATTGTTTCTTTTTTTCGTTTAGAATTTTCAATTTCTACCAATTTTAAAAACTCTCCAATCATTACTTTCTTGTCTTTATTATTAAAATACTTTTCAGAAATATCATCAATTTTTTGCCCCATATAAATCAGGCGCTGATTAGCATCATAAAGCTCTTGATATCGCTCTAGTTTTTCCTGAATTTTACTATTGATGGTTTCCATTTTTTTGCCTTCTTCACGAGCTTTACTTTCTTCTTCTTTAAGATTTAATGAAGTTTTCTCAAGTTTTGAGCGTTCTTTTTGAAGTGTTGCAATGGTTTTATCAAATCGTACTTTTCCGCCTTCTATCTTTTTCTTTGCCCTATTTATTAAACCATAAGGGATTCCGTTTTTTTGAGCTACTTCAAAAGTGAATGAACTTCCAGCTTGTCCTAATATTAATTTATACATTGGTTCCAAAGACTTTTCATCAAAAAGCATGTTGGCATTGGAAGCAAATGGTAATTCATTGGCTAAAATTTTTAAATTTGAATAATGGGTGGTAATAATACCAAAAGCCTCACGATGATAAAATTCTTCAAGAAAAGTTTCTGCTAAGGCACCTCCTAATTCAGGATCAGAACCTGTACCGAATTCATCAATTAGAAATAAGGTTTTTGTATTACACTTTTTCAAGAAATAGTTCATATTCTTCAATCGATAACTATAGGTGCTTAAATGATTTTCAATCGATTGGTTGTCTCCGATATCAGTTAAAATTCTATCAAATAAAAAAGTTTCACTACGTTCATGAACAGGTATTAAAATACCACATTGAAGCATTAATTGTAGTAATCCAACGGTTTTTAATGAAATTGTTTTACCACCAGCATTTGGCCCCGAAATAACAATGATTCGGTTTTGGTTATGCAATTCAATGGTTTGTGGAAATGTTTTTTCTTTTTTTTCTAAATTGTTTAAAAACAAAATAGGATGGAAGGCATCTCTAAAATACAATCTCTTTTCCTCTATGATATTAGGCAAAATAGCATTTATTTTATTGGCATATTTCGCTTTGGCAGCTATTAAATCAATATCGCTTAGAAAATCCTGATATTGTTTTAATAAGTCTATAAAAGGTCGAATATCATTTGATAACTTCTTTAGAATTTTGGTAATTTCTTCTCGCTCTTCGTATTCTAAATTATTTAATTCCCTTGAGTAGCGTAAAGTGGCTTCGGGTTCTATATATGCAATGCTTCCTGTCTTAGAGCTTCCTAAAATGGAGCCTTTCACTTTACGTCTGTACATAGCTGAGACAGCTAAAACTCTACGGTTTTCAACTATACTTTCTTTAATTTCATCTAAATAACCAAGCGAATTGTATTGACTCAGTGCTTGCCCAAAACTCTGATTTACTTTACCACGAATCAAATTCATATCTCTTCGAATAGTGATTAAATCTGGAGAAGCATTGTCTTTGATTTCTCCATATTTATCAACCACTTCATCAATTTTTTGGATAATGAATTTAGTATATTCAACTTGGGTCGCTTTTTCATTTAGCTTTGGGTAATATTCTTGAAATTTTTTAAAAAACAGCAATAAAACATTAACAGTTTCAGATAGTGTTGCTATTTTCCTAAAGCTACCCACTTCTAGAAAACTGTCTTCAATGGCAAGAAATTTTATATCATTTGAAATGGTCTCAAAACCGTGATTTGGAATAGCATTGTTGTTCGTAAATGATGATACGTACTCAGAAGTTTGAACCAATGCTTGTAATAGAATTTCTTTTTCTTTAAACGGAACTACTTCCAAGGCTTTTTGTTTGCCAATTTCAGTAGTACATCTATCTGAAATGGTTTGCAAAATGGTTGCAAATTCTAAATCTTGAAGGGTTTTATTGGTAATCGAAATCATTAAACAAATGTCTTTGGTTCAAAGTTACAAAGGATAAAACCCATATTGCAAGAGAAAATAGTATTTTTGATAAAAATATTAAACATGTTTGTTAAAATGCATTCTTCTTGGTATGATGTGTTGCAAAATGAGTTTGAAAAACCCTATTTTCAAAACTTAACTACTTTTGTTAGAAATGAATATGCTACTAAAATATGTTACCCAAAAGAAGCGCAAATCTTCGCTGCTTTTGATTATTGTACTTTTGATAAAGTAAAAGTGGTCATTATTGGTCAGGATCCTTATCATGGTTTTGGACAAGCCAATGGTTTATGTTTTTCGGTAAATGATGATATTGCTCTTCCACCTTCACTTATCAATATTTTTAAAGAAATTCAAACTGATTTACATCAAAATTTTCCTAAAACAGGTAATTTAGAACATTGGGCAAAGCAAGGTGTTTTGTTGCTCAATGCAACGTTGACTGTTTGTGAAGGTGACGCTGGAAGCCATCAAAACAAAGGTTGGGAAGTTTTTACAGATGCCGTTATTCAAAAAATATCGGATAAAAAGGATAATATAATATTTCTACTTTGGGGAGGTTTTGCCAAAAAGAAAGGTCTTAAAATTGACCGGAATAAACACTATGTTCTAGAAACAGGGCATCCATCGCCTTTAAGTGCCAATAGAGGTTTATGGTTTGGAAACGGTCATTTTAGTAAAGCCAATGCCTATTTGAAAAGCATCGGGAAAGATGAGATTGTATGGTAAGAAAAAATCCATTGCTGTTTACAATGGATTTCTTTGTTTTATTATTTTTATAAATTTAATTTACAGTAAAATTATAATAGCCATTACTATCAATGCCTTCCATTAGAGAATTTACATTTAAAATTAATCGAGTTGCCGGGCTTAGTGATCTTAATTCAACACTATTATTAGACACACTATTATATCCGAAACTCATACGATAGGTTCCAGCTGTTAACAATGGAAAACCAACGTGATATTCATAAGTTTCGTCTATGGAATTGTATTCACAAACTCCATATACATATGCACCGTTTAGCGCGTTTCCTTTTACAATATCCAACTGGTTGTCATTTACCGAAACAACTTCCCAATTAGTAGCAT
Source organism: Flavobacteriaceae bacterium (assembly GCA_947472705.1). Taxonomy (GTDB): domain Bacteria; phylum Bacteroidota; class Bacteroidia; order Flavobacteriales; family Flavobacteriaceae; genus Flavobacterium. Next base: position 4,273 of record CANJDA010000098.1, on the reverse strand, counting down.
CAATTTTTCTTTCTATAACATAAGAGAAAGCAAACTCATTTGCTCCTGTAGTTTTGAAAAAATCTAGAGCCAAACCACTTTCATCCTGATATCTTGAGAAATCAGCACTGATATATAATTTTTCTCCGACACTATACGTTGAACTATGTGGATCAATACTTACCAAATGTGGGACATCTACAAAAACATTATTGTAAAAGCCATCATCATTTGTATTACAATTAGATAGTAATGAGGCAACAGCAATAAGTAGTATATATTTAATTGTTTTCATAATCTTAATTATTATAATCGGTAACCTAAACTAATACCTACTCTGGAAATCACATCTGGGCTTTTGTCTTTGTTTGTTAAATTGGAACCAAAACCTACTAAGAATTCCAAAGCTATACAATCCTTAAAATACATTTTATATCCTAATCCACCTCCCAATGCAAAATCTGTGTATTTTGATTTTTGAGTGCTGTAATAGCCAATGGCATTTTCATCTGTTAAACGAATAATTTCTTTATAATCACCTCCATTGTAGGAACCAAAAACTTCGGCAAAATAATAACGCGATTTGCTTTTTGATAATGCATATCTCACATAGGGATTGATTTCAAATTTTGGGTCATTATTACGATAACCATTGTCAAAATCTTCGTTTAGTTTTTTGTTGTTAGATAAATTCACATTAACTCCTGTTGAAAAGTTACCATCAAAAAAACGCTCATAACTCAAACTGGCTTTGGTTGCCACTAACGCTGATAGAACATCTACACGGAATTCATTTTTTTTGTTGGAGAGAATAGAGTTTTGCTGTGCCTGTGTAGCTAATGAAAATAGCAACAGTAGACTTAATAGTTTTTTCATTAAAATGGTATTTTAATTTGAAACGAATATAGTAAATAAAACTTTTGAAAATTAAAAATTAATCAGAAGAAATTATTCCAAAGTCAATGCTCCTAAAATTTCTTCATGCATAAAAGGTCCTCCGGGATATTTAGCAGTATAATCAAGATTAAGCCAGATATTACCACGCTCATCAATGTGATAGTGAAGCGTCTTTCCTTTGCTCTCGATTGGGAACAATATTTTTTTTATAGCATAATTAATTCGTTCAATATCTTTTTTGCCCCCAATATAAAGCTCAGGATAAATATGCCCTTTAGTATGTATCAGTCGAATTGTACCTCCAATTGATTTAATACAAGCACCCATAAAAACTGAATGGTCATCACAATCACCAGAAAGATACTGTAATGATTCAGTTGCGGGGGCAATGTAATCGTGTCCTTTAGGGTCACTCACATAATTCCAACGCTTGTTGATTTCTTTAAAAACAGCAAAAGATTGAATTAATGTCCAGTCATTATTATATCCTTTTATGTGAATGAAATGTTTATTGATTGCCATAATTGCAAAATCACGAATCTTAGGATTTTGATATTCAACAGCATTTAATATTTTGGATTTGTTAGGAAAAGGCAATAGTTTGGTAATAATAATATCCTGTGGATATGGGTCATCATTCATAGTGTAAATCATCGAACGATAATCTTCAAAAACACTTTGAAAACTATAATTGCTGAATAGTGAGCCATAGATTAACATCAGAAAATAAATAATAACAGAAATTAACGTCACTCTTCTTAAAGCCCTTAAAATAAGTTGTATAGCAAAGAGTATAGCGATAAAAAGTATAATTCTATCTAGATGTAGTGGCCAATTTAAAATAAAAATATTGTGATGAGCAATTATAAAAATTGGAATAGTAATTAAAACATTCAAAGTAAAAATGATAATTAAATCCCATGGACTTTTTATCCTGAATACTTCTTTCAGGTGCTGATAACTAAGATGTCTTATTTTTATCATATTGCCAATGGCAAAAGCTAAACGACTTTTACTATTTCAGCAAAAGTACCTTTTTTATCGATAATTTTTAGGTCAAACAATTGATTTTGAATTTTGTTTAACACTTTTTCCTCTAATGGTTTTTGTGACCATTTTGTAAGTGAAAGCCATTCTTGAGTATCTTTTAATTGCTGATGGTATTTAGAAGCTAAAGTCTTATCAATACTAGGAATATCTTTAAAATCGGCAGTAGTGTTATTAATAATATTTAAAATCAAATCTACTGTTTGAAAATTATTTTCAATGAACTCATTTCTTACTGCAATCACAAAACATGGCCAAGGTGTTGGGCAATCGGCAACACGTCGAAAAACACCACTGTCAACTAATGGTTTGGTCATAAAGCGTTCCCACATAAAGTAATCAGCGGTGCCATTGGTTAAAGATTCTACAGCACCATCAATGGTATTGACGATTTCAAATTGCAGGTTATTAGTATTCCAATTTTGATTTTGAGCATTTACATAAGCCATCAAATGGGAACCTGAACCATATCGAGAAATCGCCGCTTTAGCATTTTCTATATCATCTAAAGATTGAAATTTTGAATTGGCACCAACATGAATTCCCCAAATTAATGGACTATCCACATAAACTTGTACTATAGAACTTGGATTACCACCAACGATATCTTTTACAATTCCTTCTGTTAGAATCACTGCAATATCTGCTTCTCCATCACGAAGCATTTGACACATTTTACCTGTGCCTTCTGGAATATCTGTCCATTGTAAATCAATGTCGACTTGTTCAAACTCACCATTATCAATGCACATTTGCCAAGGCAAGTTAAAATGTTCAGGAACTCCAACTATTTTGACTGTTTTCATAATTATTTTGGATGAGAGACAAATAGATGATAGATTTTTCTATTTTTCTAATTTCTTTTAGTCTATTATCTATTTTCTTTATTTAAAGGATTTTCCATCAACCACCAATTCCAAGTCACACCATCTTTATCTTGATAACTTTCCATCAAAGTCATGCCTATTTTATTAAGGATATGATTGGAAGCACCGTTATCATGATGCGTATATGCATTCATTTTCTGAATATTCATTTGGTTGAAACCATAATCAAGCCAAGCTAATGACGCTACGGTGGCATAGCCTTTTCCCCAAAATTTTTCATCTAATCGATAACCGTAATCATAAAAATTAGTATTTCCGTTTTCAACATGGTCATCTATATATTTGATACCTGTCCAACCAATAAATTCGCCTGTTTCTTTGAGTATAGTTGCAAAACGACCAATGTTGTTTCTTTCATATTGACTACGAACATACTCAATAGTTTTGATGGTTTCCTCAATGGTTTGAGTTGGATTTTGCCAAAGGTATTTATGTACCTCTGGATTACTATCCATAGCAAACATGGCTTCGGCATCAGTTAGTTCCAAAGGTCTTAATAGTAGTCTGTCTGTTTCTATTACTAAGTTCATAGTTTATTCCGCCAATTTCTCTAATGCATATGCAATCAAAGCGTCAACTGCTTTGTATGGATCTTCACTGAAGGTTCCTGTAGCTCTGTTGGCAATGATGGCATTTAGGGATAAGCATTCATGCCCTAATAGTTTGCCTAAGCCATAGATAGCACCAGTTTCCATCTCCAAATTGGTCATTTTTATGCCATTGTAGTCAAAGCTATCCATTTTACCATTTAAACTTGGGTCTTGAATTTCGAGACGTAAAACGCGTCCTTGTGGACCATAAAATCCACCAGCAGTTCCAGTAAAACCTTTATGAATTTGAGTGCTTTGTATTCTTTTTTCCAGCGTTTCTGAACACGCAATTACATATGGTCTGCCTTTTCGCATATCCCAGTCAGTTTGTTTAATAAACGCATCTTCCATGGCTACTTCAGATATATCATCAATCAAATAGGAGCGAAGCATGTTGTCTAAGCCTAATCCATATTTACTCATTACAAAACTATCACATGGTATATCTGCTTGTAAAGAACCCGAAGTACCGATACGAATGATATTCAAGGATGTTAAATTTGCTTTTGGTTTACGAGTTTCTATGTCGATATTCACTAAGGCATCCAATTCATTCATGACAATATCAATGTTGTCTGGACCAATTCCGGTAGACATCACAGTCATTTTTTTACCTTTGAAATAACCAGTTTGCGTTTTAAATTCACGCTTTTGAGTAGAAAATTCAATACTATCAAAGAATTGTGTTATTTTTTCTACTCTATTTTGGTCACCTACAAAAATAATGTCGTGTGCTATATGTTCGGGTTTCAGATTTAAGTGGTATACACTTCCGTCTGGGTTTAATATTAATTCTGAGGATTGTATCATTACTGTTACTTTATTTATTTGGTTATATGTTGGTCAAATTATCAGCCACCAACACGTTTGGTT
>CANJDA010000097.1 GCA_947472705.1 Flavobacteriaceae bacterium | reverse complement strand
TAGATGAAATAAATTCCGAAACAATTAAGCCACATGATAACTCTACAGAATTTCTTTTAAACTATTTTTTAGAAAACAAATAAGCGCAGTATAATCTAAAACCTCACCAAATCGTGAGGTTTTTTTAAGGCTTTTATCTATATTTGTTATTCTAAAAAAAACACCATGTACCATTTTATACAAAAATTTCATTCTGGCTGGGCTTATATAGCGCTTTTATTATTAGTTATAGCAGTAATTAATTCGTTTATTGGAATGTCTAGCAAAAAAGAATTCACTGCTAAAGACAGAAAAATTGCGCTCTTTGGATTAATCGCAACACACATCCAATTATTAGTTGGATTGATTTTATATTTTATTTCTCCATTAGGTTCAGCTTTATTTGGCCAAATGAAAGATGCTGCAGCAAGACTAACTTCGTTAGAACATCCTTTAACCAATATCATTGCCATCATATTAATCACTATTGGTTGGTCTAAACACAAAAAAGCATCCACTAGCACAGGAAAATTTAGATCTATTGCTATTTTCTTTTTACTAGGATTGCTATTAATTTTGAGCAGAATTCCATGGAGTTTGTGGTTCTAAGAAAAATTTTAGTCCTGAAAAGGGCTTTTTTTATCAAGGTATGGTTTTTTCAAAACCATTTTTCTAACTAAAAAATCACGCATGAATCGCAAAATAGTCATTCTCCTTTTTTCCATAATAACCATCATTTATTCTGTCAATGTTTGGTCAACAAACCCACAGCAGAGAGAAAAAAACAAAAATAAAAACAAAGAAAAAAAAGTTACTCCAAAAGAAATCAAAGCAACCCCTTTGGTAAAAACAGATACTATTAAAACTAAGCCATTAACCGAAATTGTTGAAGTAGTTGATTCGGTTACTACCGAAATGAATTTAAAGTTTAAATTCTACAAAAAAAATGCGCACGCTTCTTATTATGCTCAAAAATTTCACGGTAAAAGAACCGCCAGTGGAGTACGATTTGACAATAATAAATACACGGCTGCCCATAAAAAATTACCTTTTGGAACTAAAGTCCGAGTAACAAATGAAGCCAACGGTAAATCGGTAGTTGTTGAAATTACAGATAGAGGTCCTTTCTCTAAAATTCGTGAAATTGATTTAAGCAAAAGAGCTTTTATGGAATTGGTTGATAATAAAAATTCTGGTGCTGTAATTGTTAAATTAGAAGTAGAAAACAAATAAATTACCAGTTTTTGAAAGGGTGTTTGCTTAAATAAGCATTATAATACCGCTCATCATTTGTTACTTCTTTGCCAAGCCAACTTGGTTTTTCAAAAGCTTCTTCTTCCGATTGTAATTCAATTTCTGCTACAATCAATCCGGTATTTTCTCCAAAAAAAACATCTACTTCGTAAGTATGATTACCCACTTTTATTTCATGTCGAATTTTATCAATCATTCCGCTTTCGCAAATCGATAAAAGTTTTTCAGCGTCAGTTACTGCTATTTGTGTTTCCCATTCCAGTCGGGTTGTTCCAGTTTCATTTCCTTTTCCTTTAATGGTTATAAAAGCTTTATCTTCTTTAATTCTAACACGAACAGTTCGTTCTGGATTAGAGCTTAAATAGGCTTGAACAATTCTTTTTTTGGAAAATGCTTCTTCTATAAAATCATTCGAAAGGACTAAAAACTTTCGCTCTATTTCTATCATTCCACATAAATTTTATCGAAAGATACTATAAATTTGTGATATGACTGAACCTGTTACATACCGTAAAATCATCCACGTTGACATGGATGCCTTTTATGCTTCTGTCGAACAAATGGACAATCCTGAATTAAAAGGAAAGCCTTTGGCAGTAGGAGGAAGCGAAGTTCGTGGTGTAGTCTCAGCAGCCAGTTATGAAGCACGAAAATTTGGGGTAAGAAGTGCGATGAGCGGTATTCAAGCCAAAAGAAATTGTCCTGAATTAATTTTTGTCAGACCTCGATTTGATAGATACAAAGAGATTTCAAAACAAATTCGAAAAATTTTTCATGAGTATACTGATTTGGTAGAACCGTTGTCATTAGATGAAGCCTATTTAGATGTTACACAAAATAAAAAAGGAAACCCCAGCGCTTCTTTGATTGCACAAGAAATTAGAAAAAGAATCTTTGAAGAAGTAGGATTGACAGCTTCTGCCGGAATTTCAGTCAATAAATTTGTGGCCAAAATTGCCAGTGACTACAATAAACCCAATGGCCAAAAAACGGTAAATCCGGAAGAGGTAGAATCCTTTCTTGAGAATCTTGATATCAAGAAATTTTACGGTATCGGTAAAGTTACTACCGACAGGATGTATCATTTGGGCATTTTTACAGGAAAAGATTTGAAATCGAAATCAAGAGAGTTTCTAGAAGAACATTTTAATAAAAGTGGATTACATTTTTATAATATTGTTCGTGGCATTCACAATAGTGCTGTGAAACCTAATCGGATTACAAAATCGGTAGCTGCAGAACACACCTTCAATGAGAACCTGACTTCGGAGATATTTATGGTGGAGCGGTTGGAACGTATAGCTGGAGAATTGGAAAACCAATTAAAAAAATACAACATTTCGGGGAAAACGGTTACACTCAAAATCAAATACAGCGACTTTACAACACAAACCAGAAGCAAGACCTTGCCCTATTTTATTTCAGATAAAGGATTGTTTTTAGAGACCGCAAAGGAGCTATTATTCCAAGAAAGAATGAAAGAATCAGTGCGGTTACTTGGCATTTCTTTAAACAACTTAAATACAGAAATAAAAAAAACGGTTGTGGTGCAATTGAAATTTGAATTTTAAATATAAAAAAACCAGCTCGGAAGCTGGTTTTAAAATAATTTATTTGTTTATTTTTTCTGTAATTTAGAAAGTAGCCTCAAGAATTCAATATACAACCAAACCAATGTAATCATTAATCCCATTGCACTATACCACTCCATATATTTGGGCATTTTTTGTTGCACTCCTTTTTCTATTTGGTCAAAATCTAAAAATAAATTTAAGGCTGCCACTACAATTACAATAGCGCTAATTCCAATACTAATCATAGAATTACCATAGTGAACAGGCTGGAAACTAGTAAACATTGACAACAACCAAGAAATTAAATAATAAGTTCCGATTGCCAATGTTGCAGCAATTACAACAGATCTGAATTTGTCATTTACTTTTACTATTTCGTATTTGTATAAACCAAAACAAACCATAAAAGTTACAAAAGTACAACTAACAGCCTGTATTACCATCCCAGGATACATTACTTCAAAAATAGCGGATATACCACCTATAAAAAGCCCTTCAAAAATGGCATAACCCGGTGCTAAAAACCCTGAATTTTGTGGTCTAAATGTAGCTATCAACACCAAAATGAAACCAACTAGTGCTCCTCCAATGGTCATTACCATAGGGTTTTGACCATTAAATGTCATTATCCATGTTACTGATGCACTGGCAATCAATAAAATCAACATTAAGAAACTTTTGTTAATAGTTCCTGACACAGTCATAGTTTCGTTAACCCCAATAACTGTAGCTTCATGTACAACTTCTGAATCAGCGTTTGTAAATGTCTTGTTTTTGAAAAATGGATTATTAGAATTCATATTGTTTTTTTATTTCAAAAATAATAAAATTATTCGATTTCGGAAACTCTTAAGGTATTTACCATTCCTTTGTCAGCCACAGGCATAGCGGCTAAGTTGATAAGCATGTCACCTTTTTTTACATAGCCATTGGCTTTTGCAATTTCGTTTACATGTCCAACGGTATCATCAGTACTTACAAATTTATCATAATAAAAAGCATTTACTCCCCAAAGCAAATTCAACTGTGTCAAAATTCTTTTGTTTGAAGTATATACTAAAATGTGTGCTTTAGGTCTCCATGCCGAGATTTGAAAAGCTGTGTAACCACTATTGGTTAAAGTTGAAATGGCTTTGGCTTTTATATCATTAGCCATAGTAGCAGCATGATAACAAATAGATTTGGTAATAAAACGTTTCGTTCTCACATGAGGAGGATTTTGAGGTACTGCAATTAGCGGAGAATCTTCTACAGCTTCAATGATTTGCGTCATTTTCTCAATCACTTCAACTGGATAATTCCCCACAGAAGTTTCTCCTGAAAGCATCACAGCATCAGCACCATCCATTACTGAATTGGCAACGTCATTCACCTCTGCACGCGTTGGTGTCAAACTGGTAATCATCGTTTCCATCATTTGTGTAGCAACGATAACTGGAATACGAGCTGTTTTAGCTCTATGAATCAATTTCTTTTGAATTAATGGCACTTCATGTGCTGGGATTTCTACTCCAAGGTCTCCACGTGCTACCATTAAACCATCACAATAGGCAACAATTTTATCTATATTTTCTACTGCTTCTGGTTTTTCTATTTTGGCTACAATTGGGATTTTATAATCCGAATGTTTTGCTATCAAATCTTGTAATTCTTCTAAATCTTTAGGTGTTCTAACGAATGAAAGAGCAATCCAATCTACTTTTTGTTCAATAGCAAAAATGGCGTCTTTGATATCTTTTTTGGTCAAAGCAGGTAATGAAACTTTAGTGTTTGGAAGATTTACTCCTTTTTTTGATTTTAACGGTCCTCCTTGAATTACTTTACATACAACCTCGGTTGTTCCGTTAGTTTCTATTGCTTCGAACATTAATTTTCCATCATCCAGAAGGATTTTTTCACCTGGTTTTACATCTCTTGGAAACTCTTTATAGTTCATGTAAACACGATCTTTGGTTCCAGGAATATCTTCGGCTGTTTGGAAAGTTATGATGTCTCCAGGATTAACCACTACATCTTCTTTCATTACTCCAACACGAAGTTTTGGTCCTTGTAAATCAGCTAAAATAGCAGTAGTATAGCCAAACTCATCATTCAAACTTCTGATAATATCTATTCTTTCTTTTACATCCTCATAATCGGCATGGGAGAAATTCACTCGAAACACATTCACTCCAGCATCTATCATTTTCTTAATCACTTCTTTCGAACTACATGCAGGCCCTAGTGTGGCTACAATTTTAGTTTTTTTTCTTGTTGGCATTATCCTTAAAAAATTAAATTATTTTTTGACTTTATCTTTTCGGCTTCTACTGCATAAACAGTACTTACATTGTTTATTTTTTTAATACAATTTGCAATTTTTGATATATCAATTGCTGACTCGGTATTTTCGATTTTTAAAAAGTAATTTACTTTTTTAAACTCTGGTATCAGATAGATTTTGGTCGAAAATTTATTGTTGCTCTCAGCAAATAATCCCTGATTTCCAGGTTGTGATGAAACAAAAATATCGTTTTGATTTTGAATTAAATTCCAAGCAATATCTTTTTTTTCGTCTTCAAAAATAAACCTCGTAAATTGAGTTTCTCCCTCTTTGCTGTTAATGTGAATGTTACTGTTGCTTTTTTTGAGATTGATGGGAAGATTTTGATTGATAAAATAAGCTAATCGATAATCCTCTAAAGGCGAATGAATAGCAATTAACTGATAATCTATTTCGTCAAACTCATCCAAATGCAATTTGTGAACCGTCATAACTTGCAATTTAAGCTGTAAATATAGTATATCTGAAAGAGATTTTCACAAAGATGATATTGTGTTAACGTTATTTTATGAACGAAAACGATATAGTTTTTTGAGAATCTTGATTATTTTTTGTTAATTTTTTCCTGAAATACAAAATAAGCACGTTGGGATGCTTTCTCTTCTGCTTTCTTTTTGGAAGTAGCTCTAGCTTTTGCAATTATTTTATCATCTATACTCAATTTAACTCCAAAATATTTTTGCCCATCATTACCGTTATCATCAAAGACATCAAAATGGAATGATTTTTTTTCTTTTTGGCACCATTCAATCAATAAGCTTTTGTAACTAATGACTTTTCCTTCCAGTTTTTCAATATCAACATAAGGAGTGATTACGCTTCTTTGGATAAATTTTTCACAGAAATCATAACCCTTGTCTAAAAAAATGGCGCCAACTAATGCTTCAAAAATATTACCGTGTATATTTTCGCCAAAATGTTGTGTTGGTACTTTACTTTCTACAAAACGGATTAGATTTAAGTCTCTTCCTAATTCATTTAAGTGTTCCCGACTTACAATTTTAGAGCGCATTTTGGTCAAATAACCCTCATCTCCAGCTGGAGCTTTTTTGTATAAATGAGCTGCAATAACTGCACTAAGCATGGCATCCCCAAGAAATTCCAAACGTTCATAGTTCATCGGATTGCCTTTCAAATCGGTTCGATTGGTCGATCGATGCGTAAAGGCTTTTTCGTAATAAGTAATAGTTCGAGGAGTAAAACCTATAACCTTTTCAATTGCTGCAAAAAAATTCCCGTCCTCTGTTGAACGGGAATTTTTAAATATATATTTTAGAATTTTCATCTAAAATTTAGTCTTCTAATTTTTTGAATAAAACACAAGCGTTATGTCCACCAAAACCAAAGGTGTTGCTCATGGCTACTTTAACGTCTCTTTTCTGTGCTTTATTTAATGTCAGATTCAAACTTGGGTCAATATTTTCATCCACTACCTTATGGTTAATGGTTGGAGGAACTATTCCGTGTTTCATGGCTAAAATAGAGGCAATTGCTTCAATAGCTCCAGCGGCACCTAATAAATGTCCAGTCATCGATTTAGTTGAATTAATATTGATGTTTTTAGCATGATTGCCAAAAACAGCACTAATAGCTTTCAACTCTGCCACATCACCAAGTGGTGTTGAAGTTCCGTGGGTGTTGATGTGATCTACTTGATCCGGAGTCATTCCAGCATCACGCAAAGTGTTTTCCATAACGGCAATCACACCAATTCCTTCTGGATGAGGAGCCGTTAAGTGGTATGCATCAGATGACATTCCGCCACCACCAACTTCACAATATATTCTAGCACCACGTGCTTTGGCATGTTCGTATTCTTCTAAAACCAAGGCGCCAGCACCTTCTCCTAAAACAAATCCATCACGAGTTGCATCAAAAGGTCTTGACGCTGTTTCTGGACTATCATTTCTGGTTGACAAGGCCTGCATAGAGTTAAATCCTCCCATACCTGCTATGGTAACTGCTGCTTCTGAACCTCCTGATATAATGACATCACACATCCCTAATCGAATGTAATTGAAAGCATCAATTAAGGCATTGGCTGAAGAAGCACAAGCAGAAACTGTTGTATAATTTGGACCCATGAAACCATTACGCATCGAAATGTGAGCAGGCGCAATATCGGCAATCATTTTAGGAATAAAGAAAGGATTGAATCTAGGGGTTCCATCACCATTGGCGTAACTAATAACTTCTTCTTGAAAAGTTTCTAATCCGCCAATTCCAGCTCCCCAAATTACACCAACTCTCTTTTTGTTTACATTTTCATCCGTAATTCCAGCATCTTTGATTGCTTCTTCGCTTGCAGCTACTGCATATTGAGCAAATTTATCCATCCTGCGGGATTCTTTGCGATCCATATAGTCTTCAATGTTGAAGTTTTTAACCTCGCAAGCAAATTTTGTTTTATGTTTTTCGGTATCGTAGTAGGTAATAGGGGCAGCACCACTTACTCCATTTATAAGAGCGTTCCAATATTCTTCAATAGAATTTCCGATGGGTGTTAATGCGCCTAATCCGGTTACTACAACTCGCTTTAATGCCATAATTAGTTATTTACAATTGTATTTAAACAAATAATACCCATGTATTCTTCAAAGTTAATCATTAAAGAGACAAGGGTATTTCAATATTTTTTAGATTGAATGTCAATCAGTTTTACTCTTTTTAGTAAAAATAATAAAAAACCCGTGAAAAACTAAGTTTTCCACGGGTGAATTATTATTATTTTTTTGCTTCTTCGATGTAAGAAATAGCTTGACCTACAGTAGCAATGTTTTCAGCTTGGTCGTCTGGAATTTGAATATCAAATTCTTTTTCGAACTCCATAATAAGCTCAACAGTGTCTAATGAATCAGCTCCTAAATCATTTGTGAAGCTTGCTTCTGTTACAACTTCATTCTCGTCAACGCCTAATTTGTCTACGATAATCGCTTTAACTCTTGATGCAATGTCTGACAT
>CANJDA010000096.1 GCA_947472705.1 Flavobacteriaceae bacterium | reverse complement strand
TGGATTTTCAATTATAACTGGTGAAACTGGAGCAGGTAAATCAATACTTTTAGGTGCTTTAGGTTTAGTTCTTGGAAAAAGAGCCGATTTGACTTCGCTTAAAAACAAAGAAGAAAAATGCATTGTTGAAGCTATTTTTTCCCTTGGAAAATATAATTTAAAATCATTTTTTGAAGCCAATGATTTAGATTATGACGAGGATACAATTATCCGAAGAGAAATATTACCTTCTGGAAAATCTAGAGCATTTATTAATGACAGTCCTGTAAATCTGCAACAATTACAAGATTTAAGTTTTTACTTGATAGATGTACATTCACAACATCAAACTTTAGAACTCTCAGAAGAAGAATTTCAGTTTAAAATTATAGATGCAATTGCCAATAATCAAGCAGTAGTAGCTGAATATCAATTGATTTTAAAAAAATATAAGTCAGAAAAAAACATATTAGAAAATAAAAAATCAAACCTTTCGAACATATTAAAGGAGAAAGATTATAATGAGTTTTTATACAACGAATTGCAATCTGCCAATTTAAAATCTGGGGAGCAGGAAGTTTTGGAAAAAAATTACGAAACATTGAATAATGTTGAATTCATCAAAGAAAACCTTTCTTCTTTATTAGCATTAGCCAATGAAGAACAATTTGGGTTGCTAAAAAACTTAAAAGAATTCAGAACTACTCTTCAAAAAAACAGCAATATTTCAGTCGAATACCAAGCGCTTTTTGAAAGAACCAACTCAGTATTAATTGAATTTGATGATATAGTAAAAGAATTAAATCGAGAATTTGATTTGGTTATTGATGACCCTGAAAAATTAGAGGCAATCAATCAAAAGCTCCAGTTAATCTATAGTTTACAGAAAAAACATCAAGTGATTACTGTGGAAGAATTAATTGCTATTCAAAATGAATTAGAAGGTAAAGTTGTTTCAGTTCTTACTTTAGAACAAGAAATAATTGCACTTGAAACCAGTATTATAAATATTGAGCAAGTGTTAAATGCTTTAGCAGATAATATTAACCAAAGTAGGAGAGAAGCTATTCCAAATTTGAGTCAAAAATTGATATTTATTTTAGACCAACTTAACATGCCCAATGTTCGTTTTAAAATTGATATTCAAGCCTCAGAAATATACCATTCTAATGGCAAGGATAATTTACAATTTTTATTTTCAGCTAACAAAGGAACCGATTATGGCTTATTGAAGAAAGTAGCTTCAGGTGGAGAAATGTCTAGAATTATGCTAGCTGTAAAATCAATTTTGTCACAATACTCAAAACTTCCTACTATCATTTTTGATGAAATTGATACTGGAGTATCAGGAGAGATTGCAAATAAAATGGGTGAAATCATGCTAGAAATGAGTACAACTATGCAAGTTTTTGCCATTACTCATTTACCACAAATAGCGGCTAAAGGCAGTCAACATTTTAAAGTATATAAGACCGTTTCAGATGATACAACTGTGTCCAAACTGAAGTTACTGACTAATGAGGAAAGAATAAATGAAATTGCCGAAATGCTTTCTGGAAAAGAAATTTCAGATTCAGCATTGAATCATGCCAAAGCATTGCTCAACTAACCGTTAAAATTTATTATTTTTGTAACACAAATAACTGAAAATTATACAACTTAATTTATATAACTTATGATCATAGAACCAAGAATGCGTGGGTTTATTTGTTTAACAGCTCATCCAGATGGTTGTGCGCAAAGTATTAAAAATCAAATTGCTTATATAAAATCAAAAGGCAATATTGATGGACCTAAAAAGGTTTTGGTAATTGGTGCTTCCACAGGTTTTGGATTTGCTTCAAGAATTACAAGTGCTTTTGGTTCAAATGCTGCTACATTAGGTGTATTTTTTGAAAAAGAACCTGCAGAAGGAAAAACTGCCACACCAGGATGGTACAATTCTGCTGCATTCGAAAAGGAAGCTCAAAAAGCAGGATTGTATGCAAAAAGTATAAATGGAGATGCCTTTTCAAATGAAGTAAAACAGCAAGCTATAGATTTAATCAAAGCTGATTTAGGTCAAGTTGATTTAGTTATATATAGTTTAGCTTCTCCTGTTCGAATGCATCCAACAACCGGCATACTTCATCGTTCCGTTTTAAAACCAATAGGCAATACATTTTCAAACAAAACTGTCGATTTTCACACAGGAAATGTATCTCAAGTAACTATAGAGCCTGCCAATCAAGATGATATTGATAATACAGTTATAGTGATGGGAGGCGAAGATTGGGCAATGTGGATGGATGCACTGAAAAATGCGGGAGTACTAGCCAATGGTGCCAAAACAATTGCATACTCTTATATTGGACCTGAAGTAACTGAAGCAGTTTACAGAAAAGGAACTATTGGTCGTGCCAAAGATGATTTAGAAGCAACTGCATTTGAAATTACAGATAGTCTAAAGTCAATTGATGTCAAAGCTTATGTTTCTGTCAATAAAGCTTTGGTAACTCAAGCTAGTTCGGCTATTCCAGTTATTCCATTATATATCTCATTACTATATAAAATAATGAAAAGCGAAGGACTACATGAAGGATGTATTGAGCAAATACAAAGGCTTTTTGCAGATCGTCTTTATAATGGTAATTCAATTCCAACAGACGATAAAGGGAGAATCAGAATAGATGATTGGGAGATGCGAGAAGATGTACAGAAACAAGTAAAAACTTTATGGGAAACTGCTACAACCGAAAATATTGCTCAAATAGGTGATTTAGCTGGGTATAAGCAAGATTTTCTAAATTTATTTGGATTTGGTTTTGATGGTATAGATTATCAATTAGATACTGATGAGATGGTTATGATACCTAGTATAAAGTAACTATAATCATATAGTTATATAAAACCTTTTTATCTGTTTTGAAAAAAAATGATGGAGTTTCAAAATAACATAGAAAAACTCCGAAACGACATAGGAAAGTTCTAAAATGACATGGGATAGTTCTGAAATTACATGGGAAAGTTCTAAAATGACATGGGAAAGCTCCGAAATGAAATGGGAAAGCTCCGAAACGACATAGGAAAGTTCTGAAATGTCATAGGAAAGCTCTGAAACGACATAGGAAAGTTCCGAAATGCCATGGGAAAACTATGAAAAGTGACATGCCATGTCCAAAATGAGGCCTGTAAATTAAACGCTTCATATAACAGCTGCTATAACCAGCTAAACGAAATTCGTTTATAACTCTGTTAAAAAAATAATTTATTATCTTTTTATTGTTTTTTATTTAACTTACCTTTATAAGGTTAACTTATAAACAATCTCACTATGAAAAAAATTACTTTACTAATTTTATTATTAACTTCACTAAGCGGAATTTCTCAATGTTTGAGTTCTGTAAATGGACAGTGGCCAACAGCAACTTTTGTTCCTGATTCATCTCAATGTGATGGAATCACTTTGCAAAGTGTTACAACTTGTGGTTATGCAAGTGAATATTCTGTAATTACTGTTGTTTCAGGTCAAACTTATACCTTTAGTAGTTCAAATACAAATGATGTTATTACTATAAGTACTGATGCAGGTGCAACAGCCGCAAGTTATGGGCTAGGTTCAGTTACATGGCTTTCTACTGTAAGTGGAGATATCAGATTTTACACACACTTAGACGCAACTTGTGCAGCGCAATCTACTTGTAGAACTAAAAGGGTAGCTTGTGGTGTTCCTCCTTGTATACAACCAACCGTAACTTTTGGAAAAACTACCAATTGTCCGGCTGACACTTCGTTTAATGCTACTGCGAATATTATTAATTTAGGTACAGCTACTTCAATAACTATAACTGATAATCAAGGGAGTGCTCCTCAAACTGTTTCGACTACTGGATTGGTAACTTTTGGTCCTTATGCTAATGGAACTACAGTTATTTTGACAGCTACCAATGATCAGACTCCTATTTGTAGTGTAGTTGGATCAGCACAAACACAAACGGCTTGTCCACCAACAAATGATAATTTTGTTGATGCTATCGCTATTACTTGTGGAAATACGTATTCAGAAGATACATCTCTTGCCACTTTAGATGAAGCAAATGCAACCTTGTTTTTTGGAGTTGATTTAGATGCCCCAAACGTTTGGTATTCTTATACAGGTTCAGGTACTCCTGAAGCAGTAACTTTAAACCTTTGTGGCTCTTCTTATGATACTTCTGTATTGGTACTTACTGGAACATCTGGTAATTTAACAGCAATCGCAGGGAATGATGACGATAACACTTGTGTATCAAATACATTAAATTCAAATATTACTTTTACTTCAGATGGTACAACAACCTATTATATAGTAGTCGAAGGTTACAATTCTATTAGTACTGGACTTTACACAATGGATGTTTCTTGTTCGGCAGTAAACCCTCCAGCTGTTGATAATCAAGATTGTGGTACTGCTTTAAATGTACCAGTAGATGGAACTGATAATATTTCTGATAATTCTTTTGGAACAATTAGTTCTACACAACCAACTTGTGATTTATTTGGTTCTATACAAGACGTTTGGTTTTCATTTTTTGCACCGACATCTGGTAATGTAACTTTAACACTTACTCCTGGAACAATGACTTCTATGAATTATCTTGTTTATTCAGGAACATGTGGTGCATTAACTGCAATAGGAAATTGTAATTCAAACTGGACTGCGGTAAGTACACAATCATATACAGCACTTACACCAAATTCTATTTATTATGTACAAGTATGGAGTAATGCTGTAGAGCAAGGAACATTTACATTAAGATTATCTGATGACGGATTAGGAAATAATTCTTTTAATAGTTCAAATTTCTTGTATTATCCAAACCCTGTTAAAAATACTTTAACTTTATCTAATAACCCAGAAATATCAGGTGTAGAAGTGTTTAATTTATTAGGACAAAAAGTAGTTTCTGCTAAATTTAATTCTAATCTTGCTCAGGTTGATATGTCAAATTTATCAGAGGGTGCCTATATGGTTAAAGTAACATCTAATGGACAAGTAAAAACAATTAAAGTTATTAAACAATAAATCATTAACTACAATTAATATAAAACCACCTAAATATTAGGTGGTTTTTCTTTTTTATAAAACTTATCTTTGTTAAAATTTTAGGCATGCAGTTTTCCATAATAATACCAGTATACAATAGACCAGACGAGATATCTGAACTTTTAGAGAGTTTAATTGTTTCAAGTTATGATAAGTCATTTGAGGTAGTGATAATTGAAGATGGTTCCTCAATAACTTGCAAAGAAGAAGTCGAACGTTTCAAAGAGAAATTAAATATATCTTATTACTTTAAAGAAAATTCAGGTCCTGGTGATTCTAGGAATTATGGAATGAAAGTTGCCAAAGGTGATTATTTTATAATTTTTGATTCTGATTGTATTATTCCTAAACAATATTTAACAGAAGTTGATAAAGAATTAACTGCTCAATATGTTGACTGTTATGGTGGTCCAGATGCTTCGTTAGATTCATTTACTGACATACAAAAAGCAATAAATTTTGCTATGACATCTTTTTTAACAACTGGTGGAATAAGAGGAGGGTCTGAAAAGTTGAATAAATTTCAACCTAGAAGTTTTAATATGGGCATTTCTAAAAAGGCCTTTGAAACTTCTAGTGGTTTTGGAAATATTCATCCCGGAGAAGACCCAGACTTATCAATACGATTGTGGAAATTAGGATTTGAAACTCGCCTTTTCACAAATGCTTATGTATATCATAAAAGAAGAATAGATTGGAATAAATTCGATATTCAAGTTAATAAATTTGGAAAAGCCCGACCTATTTTAAATAGTTGGTATCCTGAATACAGTAAACTTACTTTTTTCTTCCCGTCTTTATTTATCTTAGGTTTTTGTCTTACCGTTTTTTTATTTCTATTTGGAATAAATTTACCAATATTATGTTTTGCTCTATATTTTGCAACTATATTTATTTTAGCTTCTATACAAAATAAAAGTATTGCGATTGGGTTTTTATCTTTAATTGCAGTTTACAAACAATTCTTTGGTTATGGTAGAGGGTTTTTAAAATCATACATAAAAGTGATTGTTTTAAAACAAAAACCAGAGGAAGCTTTTCCTGAATTATTTTTTAAAATACAATCATGACAAAAATAATTGGATTAACAGGCGGAATTGGTAGTGGTAAAACACTAGTGGCTAATTATATAAAATCATTAGGGATTCCAGTTTATATAGCTGATGATGAAGCTCGAAAGTTGATGGAAAACGATTTGGTCATTCAAGCAATAGTTAATGAATTTGGTACGGATATTCTTGACGATAATCATCTTAAAAGGGAAAAATTAGCTCAGCTAGTTTTTAATAATCCAGATAAGCTTCAAAAGCTAAATGGTATTGTTCATCCACTTGTAAAAAAACATTTTGACCTTTGGGTTCGTGAGCATCGTAACTTCCCTTTTGTAGTTAAAGAAGCGGCCATTTTATTTGAAACCGGTAGTTACAAAGACTGTGACAGCATCATTACCGTTGTGACACCTTTAGAAACTAAAATAAAGAGAATTTTAGAGCGTGATAAAACAGATAGAGAAAGTATATTAAAACGCATGGCAAATCAATGGGCTGATGAAGATCGTATTGCAAAAAGTGATTACGTAATTTATAATAATACTGTTGAAGAAACTCAAAATCAAATCAAAAAAATCCTCCTTTTATTAAAAAATCAATAATTTATTAGGCCAGATGTTAATGTTTGGTTAATGTATTTATTGTATAAATGTTAAAATCTTAGATTTGTTTAATGAATAAATTGTTTTTCCGATTGCTTGTCATTTTAATGAGTTTGTCTTTAATAGGCATTATACTTGTTCAGGTGTATTGGTTTGATAAATCATTTGAAAACAATGAAGAACAATTTAAATATCACGTAAAACAAGTTCTTGGAAATGTAGCGGAAAAACTGAACAAAAATGAAATGTACACCTATTATGAGAGATACAATCATTTAAAAGATAGCACAGGTAAGACTCCAGATAAAAATGACTTTTTAGAATTACGCCTTTATCAAAGAGATACACGAACCAATGAAACAATTATTTATTCTAACAGTATAATTTCAGAAGATTACGGCATAACTTCTTCGTTCTTTGACACAAAAACAGATACAGTAAAAAAATTAAAAAGCTTATCTGCTAACAGAAAAACAGAAATTTATAATAACGGGAATATTGACAATTTATCACCAAAAAATACAATTACTCCTGATATAAAAATTCAAAAAAGAGGACGTACTGATATATTAGATGCTCAGTTTGAAATGGTATTTAAAGATATTGCGGCACTTAAACCAATACAGGAAAGGATTTCTAACGAAATGTTACAGAAAATTCTAAAAGAAGAATTAACAGAATACGGCGTAAAAACACCCTTTGAGTATAATGTTTATAGCAATGGATTAGCAACAAAAATAAAATCAGATAATTTTAAGTATGATAAAACATCAACTTATTCAATTCCTGTTTTTATTGATAATGAAGGAAATAACAAATATCAATTATTGGTGACATTTCCTCAAAAAAAGAAATTTTTATTTTCAGAATTGATCGGAATATGTTTGCTTTCTATAATATTTACACTTGTTATTATAATTACATATTCCAGTGCTTTGAGTCAATTGATAAAACAACGACAGATTTCTGAAATTAAAACCGATTTTATTAATAATATGACTCATGAATTTAAAACACCTATTGCAACTATTAATTTGGCCTTAGACGCTATTAAAAACCCAAAAATCATAGAAGATAAAGAGAAAGTGAATCGTTATTTGCAAATGATTAGAGAAGAAAATAAAAGAATGCATGCTCAAGTTGAAAATGTATTGCGCATTTCCAAATTAGAGAAAAAAGAATTAGAAATTAATAAAGAATCTAACAACATTCATGACATCATTGAAGATGCTGTTGAACATGTGAATTTGATTGTAGAAGATAGAGGAGGAACAATAACTACTCATTTAGATGCACTGAGAACAAATGTATTATTGAATGATGTACATTTCACTAATGTGCTAGTCAACATATTAGACAATGCTATTAAATACTCACCACAAATTCCAATTATTGATATATATACCGAAAATATAAAAGAGTTTATTGTTATTAAAATAAAAGATCAAGGAGTTGGAATGACAAAAACAGCTCAAAAAAGAATATTCGAAAAATTTTATCGCGAACATACTGGAGATTTACATAATGTAAAAGGTC
>CANJDA010000095.1 GCA_947472705.1 Flavobacteriaceae bacterium | reverse complement strand
TTTGAATAAAGTGGATTTGCCAAGTGCTAATCCGGAAGAAGTTAGCGACGATATTATTGATTTATTAGGGTGCAAATTAGAAGATATTATTCATGCTTCTGGTAAAACAGGTTTTGGAGTAGAGAATATTTTGGCGGCTATAATAGAAAAAATTCCGGCACCAAAAGGTAATAAAGAGGAACCTCTTCAAGCCTTGATTTTTGATTCTCATTACAATCCGTTTCGTGGTATTGAAGTTATTTTCCGTGTGAAAAATGGAGAAATCAGAAAAGGACAAAAAATCAAATTCATGGCTACTGGCAATGAATATTTTGCGGATGAAGTGGGAACATTAAAGCTAAATCAGGTTCCGAAAAATGTCATTTCAACAGGTGATGTTGGATATTTGATTTCAGGAATTAAGGAAGCAAAAGAAGTAAAGGTTGGTGATACTTTGACCGATGCCAAAACGCCAACTACCAATATGATTACAGGATTTGAAGATGTAAAACCAATGGTTTTCGCCGGAATTTATCCTGTGGATACTGAAGATTATGAAGATTTACGTGCTTCAATGGAAAAACTGCAACTGAATGATGCTTCTTTGGTGTTTACACCAGAAAGTTCGGCGGCTTTAGGATTTGGATTCCGTTGTGGATTCTTAGGAATGCTACACTTGGAAATCATACAAGAGCGTTTAGAACGCGAATACGATATGACTGTAATCACTACGGTTCCCAACGTTTCGTATTTGGCTTATACCAAAAAAGAACCAGAAGTTGGTTTTGTGGTAAACAATCCTTCGGATTTACCAGAGCCATCAAGATTAGACAGAGTAGAGGAACCTTTTATCAAAGCTACCATCATTACAAAAGCAGATTATGTTGGAAATGTAATGAGTTTATGTATTGAAAAACGTGGCGTTATTACGAATCAAACTTATTTAACTACGGAAAGAGTAGAATTGAATTTTGACATGCCTTTAGCAGAAATTGTATTCGATTTTTATGATCGATTGAAAACCGTTTCCAAAGGATATGCGTCTTTTGATTACTCTCCGATAGGAATGCGTGCTTCCAAATTGGTTAAACTAGATGTTTTACTTAACGCCCAATCTGTAGATGCGCTTTCGGCTTTGATCCATGAAAGTAATGCTTATAACATTGGTAAAAAAATGTGTGAGAAGTTGCGTGAATTAATTCCGAGACAACAATTTGACATTCCTATTCAGGCGGCAATTGGTGCTAAAATCATTGCTCGTGAAACGATAAAAGCGTTGCGTAAAGACGTTACCGCAAAATGTTATGGGGGTGATATTTCGCGTAAACGAAAACTTTTGGAAAAACAGAAAAAAGGAAAGAAAAGAATGCGTTTGGTAGGGAATGTTGAGATTCCGCAGGAAGCGTTTATGGCGGTACTGAAATTGAACGATTAATTTTAGACGAATAGACTAATAGAAGATAGACAAACCCAATGGCGAAAGTTGTTGGGTTTTTTGTTTAGTATTAACCACAGCAACTTCGTAACTTTGCAGCCTAAAATTAACAACATGTTAGAAGATAAATCGCCCCAACGCACACCGTTATCACAATTAGGAGAATTTGGTTTAATTGATCATTTGACCAAAAATTTTGATGTAAAACAACCTTCAACGTTGAAAAGTATAGGCGATGACGCTGCTGTTTTAGATTTTAAAGAGAAGAAAGTGATTGTTTCTACTGATTTATTGGTTGAAGGCGTACACTTTGATTTATCCTATATGCCGTTGCGCCATTTGGGTTATAAAGCAGTTGTAGTGAATGTTTCCGACATCTGCGCGATGAATGCTAAAGCCACACAAATAACCCTGTCAGTAGCAGTTTCTAATCGTTTCCCATTGGAAGCTTTGGAGGAGTTGTTTGATGGGATTGCTTTGGCGGCCAAATTCTATAATGTAGATGTTATTGGAGGTGATACTACTTCCTCACAAAAAGGTTTAATTATTTCCATTACTGCCATTGGCGAAGCGAATGAAAATGAGATTGTATATAGAAATGGTGCTAATAATGGCGATTTATTAGTGGTTACAGGAGATTTAGGTTCGGCTTATATGGGATTACAAGTTTTGGAAAGAGAAAAGCAAGTCTTTCAGGTAAATCCGAATAACCAACCCGATTTGGATGGGTATTCTTATTTAATAGAGCGTCAATTAAAGCCAGAAGCCCGTCATGATATTAGAGTTTTATTAGAAAAACTAGAAGTAAAACCCACTTCGATGATTGATATTTCGGATGGTTTGTCTTCGGAGATTATTCATATTTGCAAACAAAGTAAAGTCGGCTGTAATCTTTACGAAGAAAAAATTCCTGTAGACCCTCAGTTTATCAATGTTTGTGAAGAATTCAATATCGATTCAACTACAGTTGCCATCAATGGCGGTGAAGATTATGAATTGCTATTTACAATTGCTTTGGAAGATTTTGACAAGATAAAAGCCAATCCTAATTTTACAGTAATAGGTCATTTGACACAAGAGAGCGAAGGAATACATTTGATTACAAGAGCCAATACTAAAATCCCTTTGAAAGCTCGTGGTTGGGACGCTATGAACGCATAAAAAAAGCGATACCCGAAAGTATCGCTTCCCCCTTTAAGTCTTGTAAATCTAGTGATAGCTATTAAGTTTTTACTATCACTTTTTAGAATCTACAAATACTAACCCTGAAATCTTCAGCTAAGTTAGGCATTGTAGTTAGGTGGGTAATTACGGTTTCCCGCATATTTTGTTACGGTTTCCCGTATAATCGTTAAATGACACCTTTTTTCTTGGCTTCATTAATTAAATCGATGTCATTTCCGTCTTTTACTTCCAAAACTTCTCTGATATTGAGTTTTCGTTTTTCAACAGCACTCAAAGAAAGCGGAATATATTGTGGTAAATCTTTTGTTTTAATCCCTTTTGATAAATGAAAAAGGATTTGTTTGTCAAAAGCATCGAGTTCAATGTTGTTATATTGTGCCTGACCCACTAATTTGATTACCGTTTGGCTATAATAGCTTTCATTATTCATAATTTTATTAAAAGCAAAAAGCAATTCATCAAAAGTCAAATCGTTCTTAATAATTAATCCGCTTGGGTTAATGGTTTTGATGATGTTATTGATTTTAAGTAATTCGGTATGCATGGTCAACAAAATTACTTTACAAGAAGGCATTTCTGTTTTAATAAGCATAGCCAAATCTTCCCCAGAATAAATTCCTTTTTCGGCATATTCTGGCATGCTAATGTCAAAAAAAGCAATATCAAATGGCTTGGGTTGATCCATTATATTTTCATAACCACTTTTACAATTGTTAGCCTGAGTTATATTGAACTCAAACCCTTGTTGGCTATATTTGTTGATAGCGTTTTTGTAGGCTTCAATGATAAATGGATGATCATCTACTATTAAAATGTTGATTGGGTTTGTCATTCTTGTTCTACAATTAATGATTTAGTTTCTATTGGTAAGGTAATTACGATTTTGGTTCCGTTGTCTTTCTTTGAACTCAGATCAATGATACCATTGCAATCGTTTGTTCTCGAGATCATATTTTGCATTCCAATACCTTTACTTTTCTTGCTCACATCAAAGCCAATTCCATCATCTTGAATGGTCAAAGATACATTTTCTTTGTCACCTTTTATTTCAACAAAGATGTTCTTAGCTTGAGCATATTTATTGATGTTTTGCAAACCTTCTTGCAAAATACGGTACATATTTATCTTAATATTGTTGGCCACTTTATCCCATTCAACATTTTCATCAATGGTATAGGTAACATTGGCTTCGTGTAACGATTTTTGTTCTTCTAATAAATTATGAACGATGGAAACAAAGTTATTAATTAAAACTTGTTTTTCTCTATTCAAATCATGTGAAATTTCACGAATGTCTTGTTCAATGGTTTTTAATTCGTTTAAAAGCTCAAACCGTTTCTTAACTGCGTCTTCTTCGGTACTAGAGTTTAAGCTGTCTAGATTTAACCGAAGACCAAACATTCTTCCTAGCACCCCATCATGTAAGTCTTGGGCCAAACGTTTCTTTTCCTTGCTCCGGCTTTCATCAATAATAGCTTGCTGAGACATCATGAGGTTATAGATGTCCTCATTGGCTTTTTGTTGGGCTTGTTTGTATAATAACTCTCTAGTTCTTGCTCGCTGGGCTCTTACCACAAATAATAAAACCAGAATAATGAAGACAACAACAAAAGTATACAGCAGGGTTCTGTTTCTTTCAGCTAAGCCAACGTTTTCTGCTATAATTTCTTTTGTTTCAAGCTGCATACGGGCAAAACGATCTTTCGATTTACGTTCAGCCAACTGAAGACTGTCGTTTATTCTTATATATTCATCAGTGTACTTAAATGCTTTGCTTTTATCTACAATTGAGGATTGTTTTAATGCTAAAACAATGTTTGATGGAACTTTAGATTTTTTTCCTTCAGACAATGCTAGTAAGGAATATTCAATTGCTTTACTGGTATTATTTTGAGTGTAAAAATATTCTGAAATATGGATGTAACTTCCTACAACAGCTGTTGGATTTTTTAATTTTTTTCTAATTTCTAGAGCTTCAAAAAATAATGATGAAAGGTCTGTGTTATTTGAGTAATGTAACTTGCAATATGCTAAGTTGTCAATTAGATTTGAATAAAGTAAAGGGTCATCTTTAATAATTGATTTGTTTTTTAAAGCTTCATTGAAATTATATGCGCCTTTTTCAAAATTCCTTGATTTAAGATAGAGGTATCCAATATTATTTTGGCAAACAGTTTTATAATACACTCTGTCTTCTTTTAAAGGTAAATCTTCTATTGCTAATAAAGCTCTTTTGAAATAAGAAATACCTTTATCATATTCTTTTAATTCAGTCGCAACCAATCCCAGTTGGTCTAAAGAGCCATAGATTTTATTATAAGTATTTGATTCTTTAAAAATAGTGTGCGCTTTGTTAAGAGATAATTCCGCTCCTAGATAATCACCTATGGAATATTGCACAATTCCTTTGTTCATTAAAAGATTTGCATAGTTAGGTTTATCGTTTAACTTGAAATACAATTTTTCTGCTTTCAAATAAAAATAATATGAGCTATCAAGATTTTGGACACTGAAATAGAAATTACCCCTCGAGCGAAATGCTAGACAAAGGTTAGACGTGTCCTTAGAATTTTCAGAAAGTTTAAGTAGGAGTGTGGATGAAGAATTGAGTTTTTCAAGGTCGTTGTTATTGTAAAACTCAACAACTATTTTTGATAATAGGTTACGATTAGTTGAATTGTTTTTTTCTGAATTTAATAATTCAAAAGATTTATTTAAGTTTACAACATTATTTTTTTTTTCTTTATTTAAAGTGTAGATTTCAAAATAAGTTTGGGCAGAGTACTTACTTTTATTAACCACATTATCTCTTTTGTTTTTAGAACAAGAGTTAAGTATAATCAAGGTAGTAAGTAAGATGATAGAAGATTTCAATTTAAAAAAAATAATTTGCTCTAAAAATACAAAAAAAAGACTGTCAAATTAATGACAGTCTTTTTTAGTACAATTAAAATTGTAAAAGGTTTCCCCCGCGGTCATTGTAAATGACCTGCAGTATGTTAAGTTGGTCTTTGTGATTGACCTCCAATTTCTAAATTTGGTCTTTGTGATTCACCTCCAATTTCTAAAGTTGGTCTTTGAGATTGACCCCCAATTTCTAAAGTTGGTCTTTGTGATTGACCCCCAATTTCTAAAGTTGGTCTTTGTGATTGACCCCCAATTTCATTAGGAGTAGTAAATGACGTCACAATAAGCATAAGAGCTAAAAGACCGAAAGTTGTTGCTAATTTTTTCATAATTTGAGACTTTTTATTGTTAATGTTTTATTTCTGTTTATTTAGTGTGTGCTTTATAATTGATTTGAGGATATTGCACTTTCACGATGTAAAACTAAAAAGGAAGTCTCAGCGAAGCCCTATATACAAAGGTGTTTGTGGTAGAATGGTGTCGTTTGATAGTGAATGGGGGTCAAATGCGAGTGGATGATTTTGGCATTTTTACCAAAAACGGTTAATAAAAAAGAATCTTTGTTAATAACTCTTTTCGTGTGCACTTAAAAAAGGACGAATTTTTAATCGACAAATCGATATAAGTAAGTTTTACTATTTTACTTGAAGATCTAAAATGAATTTCAACTTAATAAAATGTAATTAAGATTTTGTTTCTCAATCAATTCTTTGATGAAAATCTTTTTAACAGAAAATAGATAAGTTTTAATAATTTACTTATTGAAGAAATAAGTTAAATAGGAATAGCAATATTTATTGAAGTACTTGTTTTAGCCGATGAGTTGATGGTAAATTTTCCTTTAAGTAATTTTACTCTGACTTTCATGTTTTGAATGCCAATTCCTTTTGGCGTGTCTGAGGTATCAAAACCTATTCCATCATCTCTAATAGACATACAGATGTTAGGAGAATCTAACACTAAGGATATGGTTGCTTTTTTAGCTTGAGCGTATTTAGAAATGTTGTAACTGGCTTCTTGTATAATACGGAACAAATGCATTTTTATTTCACTCGAAATCTTTTTCCAATCTAACTCGGAATCAATTTCCAATTCGAAATGGGTTTTATGATTGTGGTTTTGCTCTTTAACAAAATCTTCTACTATTTTTATAAAACTATCTTCCTGTTGAAATACCTCTTGGTTTAAATCATGAGAAACCAATCTTATTTCTTGTTCAATTTTGTATATATCATTTACATGAGTAATACAGTTGTCAATAGTAGCTTTATCCGTTTTATGTGATAATACTGCTAAATTAAGACGGGTACTTGCCAGTTTGTTCATAATACCATCATGAAGTTCTAAGGCTATCCGTTTTTTTTCGGTTTGGCGAGCAGCGTCTTCTTTAGCTTTTTGAGTCAACATTAATTGATAGATTTCTTCATTGGCTTTTTGTTGTTCTTGTAACAATTGCAACTCTTTTTGCTTGGTGCGTTGATGTGTTATAATAAGCAATAAAACAATTATCAGAATTACAGTTACTGCTATGCCAGTGATTACCCATTTTTGATGAATGGCTTTGTCTTTTTCTTGACTAATCTCATCAGTTTCATAGGCAATACGGGCAAATTTGTCTCTAAAGTTTCGTTCGGCAATTTGCATTCTGTCATTAACACGAATATACTCTTGCGCATTTTTAGAAGCATTAAATTTATCAACTTTGATTAGTTGTTTTAATGAATACATAATATCCGAAGGGTTTTTATATTCCCTTGATAATTCTACAGCCTTTTTTGCATTTAAAATGGCATTATTTACATCATTATTTTTCTCATAGTACATTGAAAGGTATATGAAATTATAATTTCTACCATTTGTGCTATTATTCTTTTTAAATATTTTTTCTGCTTCAAAAAAAATATTTGGTAAGCCATTTAATTTATTCATTTTAAGATAACAATACCCCAAAAGACTCATTGAAGCAGCATAATAGTTTGGGTTAATTTTTAGATATTTTTTGTTTTGAACTATTGAATTTAATTCATCATAAGCATTTTTGTAATTTCCTATTTCTATATAGGAAGACGACATATTATTAGTAATAATTTGTTTAAACCTAAAACTAATTTTAAGTTTGGTTGCTTTTTTGTAATATTCTAAAGCTTTATCATCTTGTTTAAGATTTGCTAAATTATTACCAATTTGATTATAGAGATTCTCATTGGAAATTTTATTCTTCAATTTTTTCTGTGATCGAAGTATTTCAAATTCAGTTTTATTGCTTCCTAAAAAATCCCCAGCATAATATTGAGTTAAGCTTATATTGTTTAATACATTAATAATATCATTATCTTTGTTAATTGAGGAGAGTATTTTTTTAGCTTTAAAGAAATAAAATATTGCTTTTTCATTTTCAGAGTTATTCATAAAATATAACCCTTTTGTTTTATAACCTAAGGCAATCCAATAATTGTTTTTTAATAATAACGCTTTTTTAATCATTAAATTAGAAGCAACTCTAAGTTTTGTTAAATCATTAAAACGATAAAAATTATTGGTTGTTTTATATAATGAAGAAATCGATATTGTATCATTCCTGCTCAAATCAATAAACGAATAGGCTTTGTCATTATATTGTATTCTTTTATCATAAGCCAACGTATCGTTACTAGCCAACTCCAAATACTTTTTGACAGAATCGTTTTTTGAATCTGAGACTTTGGTATTGGGTTTTTGGTCGCAACTGTATAAAATTGCGAGGAAAAGGCAACACAGTAAAAGAAGTTTTTTAATCATAAAGCCAATTTAGGAAAAAATAAAGTGAGTTTTAACGGTTAGGCCAAAACTCACTTTTGTTACTCTTGTTTTATAGTCATTACTATATCGTCATCGAATT
>CANJDA010000094.1 GCA_947472705.1 Flavobacteriaceae bacterium | reverse complement strand
ACCATCTAAGTAACTCAATACTATTTTTTTTGTGTTTTCATCCATATAGTGAAAAGCTACTTCTGCTACTAATGAATGTCCTTTACTGCCCCAAGCATAAGTACTTGTTGAGCACATTGAAAAAACCACAGCCAGTGCTGTAGTATAGAATATCTGTTTCATTAAGTGGTATTTAGACTGTAAATATAGCCTAAGTTCTACAATGAAAGATCAACTATTTGTTAAATAATATTTAGGTTGTTAGGAAGGTAATTTAGTCAATACTTTTTCAAAAGCTTTTCTAGGGCTGCCTCTGAAATACACTTCACCACAATAAGTATAGCCGGTATTTTTTAAAAGAGTCAGCATAGCCATATTATCATAATTGGTGTCAACTTTTATACTATAGATATTGTTATGAAGTGTAAACTCTTCTATAAAAGCAAATAATGCTTTCGCAATTCCTTTACCTAAAAAGGACTCCGCTACCGCAACTCGATGAAACACCACAAAATCTGAATTGGTAAGCCACTGCCCTTCTATCCTAGCATATTCGGGTTCGTCATTGATTAGTATAGCACTATAAGCAATAATATTTCCCTCTAGAGTTATGACATAACCTACCCCCTTTTTTATATCTTGGGCCACCACTTCGGGGTTCGGATAGCCATCTTGCCATTGCAAACTACCTTCCTCTTTTCTTCTTTGGATGGCTTGTTGTAAAATCACCCATATTTGAGGCGCTTCGGAGATTGTTGCTTTTCTGAAATTATAAGACATGATTTTTATTTATTCAATGCAACAGCAATGGTAGCAGCAACTTTAGCGTTGTTTTTGATTAAGGCAATATTGGCTTCCAAACTTTCGCCTTGGGTATTGTCAGCAATAAATTTTAACAAAAAAGGAGTGACGGCTTTTCCTTTTATACCATGGATATTGGCTTCGTTTAGTGCTTTTAAAATTTGTTTTTCAATTTCAGTTGAATCCATTTCATAGGCAACTGGAACTGGATTGGCGATTAATACCGATCCATTCAGTCCTAAACACCATTTGGCGTTAAGCATTTGAGCAATAGCTTGGGGAGTATCTAATCGCAAGGGAGACTGAAAACCACTTTTGGAAGAATAAAAACTAGGGAATTCATCTTGCCCGTAGGTAAGCACAGGAATACCAAGCGTTTCTAAATATTCTAATGTAAGTCCAATATCCAAGATAGATTTAACACCAGCCGCAACTATGGCTACATTGGTGGTTGCCATTTCGGTTAAGTCGGCCGAAATATCCATAGTGTCTTCCGCTCCACGGTGCACTCCTCCTATTCCACCAGTGGCAAATATTTTAATCCCTACCATAGACGCAATACGCATCGTGGCAGCTACGGTGGTAGCTCCGGGTAACTGTTTAGCAATCACATAAGGCATATCGCGTAGGCTAACTTTCCACACCTCTTTGTTTTGAGCAAAAAAGTCGATATCTCCTTCGGTTAAGCCTACCAAACATTTCCCATCTCGGATAGCAATAGTAGCAGGTACAGCTCCATTTTGTCTTACTACCTCTTCCACTTCTTTGGCGGTTATAGCATTTTTGGGCCAAGGCATACCATGAGATATGATGGTTGACTCTAGGGCTACTATAGGCAAGTTATGGTTTAAAGCATGTTGCACTTCGGGCGAAATCAAAATAAAATCGTTCTTAGTCATTATAATAGGTTTTCATTAAAGTATAAATAGTAGTAGCATTCATATTGGCATCCACTGTTCCTTTTCGTTGCAAAATATGCATAGCTAATGTATGTCCAAGTTTAAGGCATGTCATAGGTAATTCTCCGTTTGCTATTCCAAATACCCAACCTGCTAAAGCAGCATCTCCAGCACCGGTACTGTCAACTATGGTTATCTTGGGAACTGAAAGTGAAATGGTTTCCGATTGGGAGAACAAAGTAGAACCCATTGCCCCTTGACGTAACCAAATGGTTTGAAC
The DNA here is from genome assembly GCA_947472705.1 of Flavobacteriaceae bacterium. Classification (GTDB taxonomy): domain Bacteria; phylum Bacteroidota; class Bacteroidia; order Flavobacteriales; family Flavobacteriaceae; genus Flavobacterium. Next base: position 6,425 of record CANJDA010000094.1, on the reverse strand, counting down.
GCCTCTATGCCATAGCGATGCCATCAATAAGTTTGTTTCGGTTGCCGATTCAGTACAGATAGCTTGTAGTTCGGCTTCATTGGGTGTAATCATATATACACCCTCTAAATCCAGGGTTGCTAGTTTGGAAGCTTTTGTTACCGAAACGGGTTCTATGATAAGTATTTTTTGATGCAGTTTGGCGAAATGTATAAGCCATTGAATCACTTCAGTATCCAAATTAGTATCAATAATTAGAATATCAAAAGTCTTAATGTAATCTATCTTGGATTGTAAATAGGCAACAGATAAATAGCGTTTACCATTGTCTTGACACACCGCTACATAAAGGTCTCCTTGAGGACTGAGTACGGAAACATATTTACCCGTACTTACATCAGTAATACAAAAGGCGGAGCTATCTATTCCATGTTTTGTCAATTCCTTGAGGATATAGTTTCCCTCAGCATCATTCCCAATGGCAGTTATTAATGCTGGTGGAGTGCCCAAGGAGGCTAAATTTTGAGCTATATTACAAATCACACCACCGATGCCTATTGTTTTGTGTGCCGGATTAGAGGATTGAGCTACTATAGTCGTTTCACAGAAATATAATTCATCTAACAGCGTTGCCCCGATACATAATATAGTTGGTGTCATGAAAACAAATATATAAATATTAATCAGCAGTATATAAAATAAAAAACTCCGAGTTTACCTCGGAGTTTTTCTATGCTTATAATAGGTATGTGCTATTTAATAAATTCTACTTTTTGAACTTCTTCAGCATTAATGCTGTCAAAGAACCCTTGTTCGTTCATCCAATCATCACTAAATACTTTGCTCATGTATCTTGAACCATGGTCTGGGAATATAGCGATAACATTACTTTCTGAAGTGAACTCTCCTTCTTCGGCATATTGTTTAATGGCTTGCATTACTGCTCCAGAAGTATAGCCTACAAACAAACCTTCTTTCTTAGCTATTTCACGAGTGGTGTGAGCACTTTCTTCATCACTTACTTTCATAAAGTGATCAATTAAATCAAAATCAGTAGCGGTTGGAATTAAGTTTTTACCTAAGCCTTCTATGCGGTATGGGTAAATCTCATCGGCATCAAATTCTTTGGTTTCGTGGTATTTTTTTAATACTGAGCCAAAAGCATCAACACCTAATATTCTAATGTTTGGGTTTTTCTCTTTTAAATATTTGGCAGCTCCAGAAATAGTTCCTCCAGTTCCACTACAAGCGATAAGGTGGGTAATTTTTCCATTGGTTTGTTCCCAAATCTCTGGTCCTGTTGATTTGTAGTGTGCATCAATATTCAATTGGTTGAAATATTGATTGATGTAGATTGAACCTTTAGTTTCTTCGTGCAAACGCTTAGCCACATTGTAGTATGATCTATCATCATCGGCAGAAACGTGAGCAGGACAAACGTAAACCTTAGCTCCTAAGCTACGTAGCATGTCTATTTTGTCTTTAGAAGATTTTGAACTTACCGCCAAGATACATTGGTATCCTTTTATGATACTTACCATTGCCAAACTAAAACCGGTATTACCCGAGGTAGTTTCAATAATAGTATCTCCTGGAGATAAGATTCCTTGTCTTTCAGCTTCTTCAATGATGTATAATGCTATTCTGTCTTTGGTGGAATGACCAGGATTGAAAGCTTCAACCTTAGCGTAAAAATTTCCTGGTAAAGATTCGGTGATTTTATTAAGCCTAATTAACGGTGTATTACCGATTAAACTTAATACATTATCGTGAGCTTTTATATCTTCTTTCATAAAATAAATTAGTCAAGGCGCATTAATAAGTCGGTTTTACGGACTTTATAACTTTGCAAATTTAATAAAATATTTTTAACTATCTTTTTATTCCTTCTAAATCTAACAAAAAACTGTATTCTTTGGCTATTTCCTTGATGGCTTCAAACCTACCCGATGCACCACCGTGTCCTGTTTCCATGTTTATATCCAAAAACAACTGATTATTATTGGTTTTTAAAACCCTTAACTTAGCAACCCATTTGGCTGGTTCCCAGTACTGTACTTGAGAATCATGCAATCCTGTTGAGACATACATATTGGGATAGTCTTGTTTTACTACATTATCATAAGGGGAATAAGAAAGCATATAATTATAATATTTCTTCTTATTCGGATTTCCCCATTCGTCATATTCTCCTGTAGTTAAGGGGATACTATCATCTAACATCGTTGTTACAACATCTACAAAAGGAACTTGAGCGATTACCCCATTATACAAATAGGGTGCCATGTTTACAACAGCTCCCATCAAAAGTCCTCCTGCAGAGCCCCCTTCGGCATATAAATGGTTACTTGATGTATATTTTTTATCAATTAAAAATTGGGAACAATCTATGAAATCAGTGAAGGTGTTCTTTTTTTTCAATAGTTTACCCTCTTCATACCATTGTCTACCTAAATCTTCTCCTCCACGAACATGAGCAATAGCAAAAATAAAACCTCTATCGAGCAATGTTAGTCGAACGGTTGAGAAATAGCAATCCATTGTAGCTCCATAGGACCCATAAGCATAAAGCAAGGTTGGGTTGTTACCATTCTGCACAATTCCTTTTCGACTCACCATCGATATTGGAACTTGGGTTCCATCTTTAGCAGTTGCCCAAAGCCGTTCTTCGGTATAATTATTTTTATCAAAATTACCTCCTAGCACTTCCTGTTCTTTTAATATGGTTTTTTCTTTGGTTCGCATATTAAAATCAATCACCGAGGAGGGTGTGGCTAACGATTGAAAACTATAGCGAAGAATTTCGGTATCAAAATCAAGGTTGGTAGTTGTATAAGCTGTATAGGTCTCACTGTCAAAAGGCAAATAGTATTCTCCTTTTCCGTTCCATGGCATAATTCTAATTTGGTTCAAACCATTATACCTTTCGGCTACAACCAAATAATCCTTAAAAATATCAATATCCTCTAATAACACTTCTTCTCTGTGTGCAATAACATCTACCCAATGCTCTTTACCCGTTGCATCCTCTGGGGTTTTCATTAGTTTGAAATTGGTTGCCTTGTCTTTATTGGTTACTATATAAAAATGTTTCCCATAATGTGACATGGAATATTCTAGTCCACGAGTTCTTTTTTGGAACATTTTAAATTTAGCATCTGGTGTTGCCGATAATACGGTTTGGTATTCGGTAGTTAGGGTACTACTAGAATTAATGATGATGTATTTCTTCGACTTAGATTTGTAAACCGCAACATCAAAAGTTTCGTCTTTTTCAAAAAAAACCAAAATGTCTTTGGTTGTGTCTGTGCCTAATTTATGCTTGTATATTTTATCAGCACGAAGGGTTTGCTCATCTTTCCTAGAATAAAACAGAGTAGCATTATCACTTGCCCAAGTAGCACCACCAGTAGTGTTTTCTAATTTCACAGGAAGGATTTTTCCAGTAAGTAAGTTTTTAACCTGAATCGTGTATTGCCTTCTAGAAACCGTATCTACCCCAAAGCTAGCCCATACATTATCTTCACTAATACTCAATCCCGCTAAGTTGAAATAAGCATGCTCTTTGGCCATTTCATTACAATCAAAAAGGATTTCTTCTGGAACTTCCATACTACCTTTTTTGCGAGAATGAATGGGGTAATCTTTTCCTTTTTCAAAACGAGTTATATAATAATAACCATTGTAGAAATAAGGAACCGACTCATCATCTTCTTTGATGCGCGCTTTCATTTCTTCAAACAACGAATTTTGGAAAGCTACTGTGTGAGCCGTGGATTGTTGATAGTATTCATTCTCCTCGTTGAGGTATTCAATCACTTTTGGGTTCTCTCTGTCATTCAACCAATAGTAATTATCAGTTCGAACATGACCATGAATTTCCATAGTATGCGGAATTATGGCTGCTTTTGGAGGTTGTACTATAGTTTCGGGCATTTATACTTTTTTAGTAACCCTACAAAAGTAACTATTAAGCACGCATAAGTTTTGAAAACTGCAGGAAGTTATAAACTTATAAATTAACAAATATCAGCTACTAACTAAATTGTATTTAAGAAAAAAGTCTTAAAAAAAAACTAAAAAAACTAAAAAATAGAACTGAAAGACTTTAGAAGTAATATTTAATATGTTAATCTGAGTCAACCATTTAGAAGTTTCTTATTGATTCATTTTATAATACTTAAATAACTTTTGGTTCAAATCCTTTGGAATAAAGGGCTTGCTTACATATTCATTTGCCCCGATTTGAAGTGCTTTTTCAAGACTTAAATAAGAAGTCGATGCTGTTAAAGCAATAATAGGTATAGTTGTATTTACTAACCGTATTTTCGCACTAGCTTCATACCCGTCCATTACAGGCATTGATAAGTCCATTAGAATAAGATCATACGTATTTGTATTAAACTTTTCCAAACCTATTTGTCCATTTTGAGCTATATCAACAGCAATGTTCCATTGGCATAGTATTTTCTCAGCTACTTTTATATTGATTAAGTTATCTTCTACCAAAAGTACCCTCATCCCATCCAACATTTGTATTTGAACATCTTTTTCAAAAACAGAAAAAGAGTTATCCAATTGTTTACCATTTAGTGGCATATCCAGAATAAAACTAAAATTACAACCCTTTCCGAGTTCACTTGCTATATGAATTTCTGAATAGAATAATTTTAAAAGATTTTTAGTAATAACTAATCCCAAACCACTTCCTCCGTATTCTCTTGAAGTTGAACTATCTAACTGCGAAAACTTCTCGAAAATAGCGTCAAATTTGTTTAAGTCAATTCCAATTCCATTATCAATTATTTCTGTTTTGAAAGTAATATTATTTTGAGTTTTATTTAGGGTTGTTACCCTAATTTCAATTAAGCCATTCTTAGTAAACTTAATTGCATTTGATAAAAGATTATTAATTATTTGACTCATTCTTAATGGGTCACCAATAATATCAGAGCAAAATTCATTGTCAAAATAAACATTAATCTTGTTGTTGTTTTCTGTTATACTTAATTCTAATGACCTTGTAATATCAAGGATAAGAGTTTTATAATCAAAAGCAACTTTTTCGAGAGTTACTTTTCCTTTCTCTATTTTATTAAAGTCAAGAATATTGTTAATTAAATGATGAAGGTGTTGCGCTGATTTTTTTAAATAAACAACATTTTCATGAATATTGAGTATGTTATCATCATTTTCAATAATATAGGTCAGACCAATAATTGCATTCAATGGAGTTCTAATCTCATGACTCATAATAGACAAAAAATCAGATTTGGCTTCATTTGCTTTTTCTGCATTAATTTTTGCCGTATAAAGTTGTTCTTGATACTTTTTTTTTAACTCAATTTCATCAGTGAGTATTTCAAGTAAATAATCGGAACTATTATTGTCTTCAATTACAAGGTCATTTGAATTTTCAAGTTGTTTTATGGTATTGAACAACATTTTTTGTACCACTTTTTTCTTTTCTAATTCTTCTTTAAGTTTTGCGTTAATTTGATTGAATTCAATGTCGTTTAGCTTAATCGATTTTTCAAAGAGTGTAGCATCTTTTTCATAGTTTAAATAACTCTGATTGATAATTTGAATAAAATTTTGTAATGAAGGATTTTGGCGAATAAAGTCGTCATCAAGATACTTTTTCACCTGTCTACTTAAATAATTATGGAAATTTTCTTTAATCATAGTCTCATTCTATTTCTAGCATTGTAGCTATAGAGATTGTTTGGTTGTGCAATTCGCAGGATTTATGATCTACTACCGGCGATATTTCACCGTAAGAATAAAATCCGAAGAGAAAAGCATTCTCTCCATATACTTCTTTCATTATCTCAATTTCTTCCTCAATTCTGTTATCAAGTACAATTTTACGACCAACACAACTCACAGCCATCACTAATGCAGCGCTTTTAGATGATTCATTTATATCTATCGTAGCTGTTGCCGCTGTAAAAGCAGCGTCAATCAATTTATCAAAATTGCCTTTCATCAATTTAACCAAAGCGCCTTGCGGAATATCTCCGGCAAATGTCATTGATTTCTCTTCCTCATTAATCGACAATATAGTTCTTACAATTGGAGAAGCATTTGGATTTTCTTTCATTGATAACGGAAAATACAAAGCTGAACCCGGTAAATCATCGGCATATTGTCCAAGATAATCCTTGTAAAGGTCTAATGCAAAATGGTCCCCTATTTTGTAAAGAACATTTTTTTCAGAATGGGTAACTTCGCGTTCCGGACCAAAATCTGTCCAACCGCCTTCGCAACCAAATCCAAATTTCATATGATTGCCATAAAAACCAATTATTGCTATCTCACCTTCCTTTGGATTTTCATTAACACCGACTAAAGTTTTCTGAAAATTCACGCTGTCCCCTGCTATACCTCCAAATATCTTAACCTTTGAGTCGGTTGCTTTCGAAAGTTCTTGCACTAATTCTGTT
>CANJDA010000093.1 GCA_947472705.1 Flavobacteriaceae bacterium | reverse complement strand
CAAATCATTACCATAACCAATGATGGTTACGGAGTATACCAATACAGTTTAGATGATGGACCAAGACAAATTAGTCCCATCTTTGAGAATGTACCAGTTGGTGTTCATACGGTATATGTTTGGGATACTAGAAGTGCCGATGGGTATTCTTGTGGAGTAGAATACATCGAGAATGTTCAAACTATTGATTATCCGCATTACTTTACTCCTAATGGAGATGACATACATGACACTTGGAATGTACACGGTTTACAAGGACAGCCTTATGCAAAGATCTTCATTTTTGACCGCTATGGTAAATTACTAAAACAACTTAGTCCGACCACTGAGGGTTGGGATGGAACTTATAATGGTTATCCTTTACCTTCAACTGACTATTGGTTCAAAGTAGAATATCTCAATAATTCAAAATGGAAGGTATTTAAATCTCATTTTTCTTTAAAAAGATAAATGATAATAAATAGAATTAGACAATAATCATTGCTGTAACAATTAGAATACAATAAAATATGACTTTTTAAATAATGCTTTATGAGTAAAGTAAGATTGTCAATATTTTCAAAAACAATACTAAAAAAATCCTATTTGCAAAGACAAATAGGATTTTTTTAAATATAAAAAGCACTTCAATATGAATGCTTTTTAAAATATTAAACATTAAGTTATGGATGCATTGACTCTATTAAATTATCTGAATTATTGAATAAAATTGGGAAGTCAAGACCTTCTACAAAACCATCTCCATTCAAATCTGTTGGTTGATATCCTTCTACAAGGTTATCACTATCATTAAATAAGGAAGAAAAATCTAATCCTTCTATAAATCCATCTTGATTTATATCTCCAGAATAAAGTGCAAATACACCCGCTTCAACTTGTTTCATATTGCTTCCATAAGCTTTATTGGCTGCCGTTCTAAAATCATAAACCAATGGTGTAGATCCTACTGTTTGTGGTGTAGCACTCCAAGTTTCAATCGTGTTTCTGTGTTTGATTACAAGGTAAAAAGAGCCACTTGGTGCTGAATTGAAAGTACAAACAGCAGTTCCATCAGTTTGTAAAATTGAGGAAGTTGAAGCAACTAGCACATTACTTGTATTTCTTAACTCTAGAGTAATACTGTCAACATCTGTAGCACTAGAACCTATTCCCTGATTTGCTTTTACAGGTCTCATGGCATGTAAATTAGTATCGTAGTAACCCTGAATATTTAATTTTACAGTGACTATACTGTTTGCTGGCTGAATAACCACAGTATAGTCTTCCACCTGACCATATTGAAATGTTTCACACGAAGTTGGAATACCATTGTATTTTAAGGAAACTCGCATTCTGGTGGCTCCTAATGTAGCCGTAGAAGGGACTGTAAAGGTTCCTGATACTGGTGTAGTAGTTGATGCTGAATTACTCCAAACTGTCTCTCCAGAATCAGCAAAATCTCCGTCTGCATTATAATCAATAAAAACTGCATAACCTTCAGGATATACAGTTCCTGTCCAAGTAGGCGTAATGGTAATTGTATTGCTACTTGATAAAATCAAATTGGTTGATACAGCTGTAAAATCAGTATAACCAGTACCGCCTGTCGAAGTATTATCTATTGTTCCCAATTGTACCCTACCTATCAGTTCATCGGTAACTATATTTCCTTGAGAAGTACAATATGTAAAAGCTGTAGTAGTTATAGAGACAGTATTACTGTCTACAGAAACATTACCAGCAGCATCTTTTGCTCTTACAGTAAAGGTATAAGTTGTTAAAGCCACTAAGCCTGTTACAGAAAATGTAGTGGCTGTAGTTGTAGAACCAATTAATACTCCCCCTTTATAAACATTATAACCTGTTACCGCTAAATTATCTGTAGCACCAGTCCAAGAAAGATTGGTTGTAGTTGAAGTCGTTCCTGAAGCACTTAATACAGGTGCTGTTGGTGCGGTAGTATCAGGAGCTTGAGTAGTTACATTTACAATATTACTTGTCAAAGAAATATTTCCTGCAGCATCTTTGGCTTTAACAGTGAAGGCATATGTGGTTGAAGGGGTAAGTCCTGTCACTGCAAATGTAATTGCAGTAGTAGTAGACCCAAATAAAACTCCATCTTTATATATGTCATATCCTGTTACTGCTACATTATCGGTGGCACTTGTCCAAGATAAATTAGTAGTGGTAGATGTAGTTCCAGAAGCACTTAATGTTGGGGAAGTTGGGGAAGTTGTATCTGGTGCCAAAGTAGTTACACTAACTACATTACTAGCAATTGAAACATTTCCAGCAGCATCCTTAGCTTTAACTGTAAATACATAAGTTGTTGATGCTGTAAGACTAGTTACAGCATAGGTAGTTGCCGAAGTAGTAGAACCCAATAAAATCCCATCTTTATATACATCATAACCTGTAACAGACACATTATCTGTAGCACCTATCCATGATAAGTTAGTAGTTGTAGTAGTTGTAGCTGAAGCACTTAAAGTTGGAGGAGTTGGTGCTGTTGTGTCTACTCCTGTAATGGTAAAATTGGAATTAGATACATCAAAGAAAATATGATTGGTTCCTTTTACCATAATTCGACAAGATGTACTTGGAGCATTTGGAATTGTAACAGCCTCAGTTCCATCATTTGGAGTAGCTGCTAAAATAGTTGACCATGTTGTTCCTCCATCTGCAGACAAAAGAATATCTACGTTGGCACAATTTACACCATTAGCAGTTGTTCCGGCTACAGCCCATGTAATAGTTTGTGAACTCCCAGCTGCATATGTAATGGCTGTATTTGGAGATGTTACCGAGAATGGACCAGCTGTTGCATTTACTGTCACTATCATATCATCACTATTATTAGCTGGACCTCCAGTATGGTTATCTCTAACAGTTACTCTGAAGTTTAAGGTTCTAGCAACAGAAGACAATGCCTCAACTGTTATCTCAGTCCCAGCAGTAGTGGTAGCACCAGTTAAAACCGATGTCATTTTTGGAAAATATCTGATAGGAGATGTAGATGGATTATAAGAACGGAAGTTAACACCTGTAGTTTTAGTTGCACTAGGTGCAGCAGTTGTAGTCTGTGAATCCATTTGTTCCCAATCATAGGTCAGAACATCACTTGTATTGGCATCAGTACTGTCACCCGTAAGCATAAATGGAGTACTTTTGGGTACTGTATAATCCAAACCAGCATTGGCAGTAGGTATTGCATTCCCACTAGCTGTATTTACTTGACAAGTAGTAGTTTTGATATAATTAGTTACTTGTTGTATACTGATGGCATGAAAGTAAGCATCAGAATGAGGTTGTACATCCAATGTAGTAATTCCAGCATACCCCATAATAGTTGAACCAGAACCAGGTTCCATTTGCACACCAGTTCCTTCGTTTCCTCCGTGTGTCCAGGTATGGTTGGCACCAAATTGATGGCCCATTTCATGTGCTACATAATCAATATCAAAATTATCTCCTTGCGGAATACCATCAGCAGGGGAAGTAATTCCACTTCCTTTGGAACCATTCACACAAACACAACCTATGCAACCTGCATTTCCTCCACCTCCAGTAGCACCAAAAAGATGGCCAATATCATAATTTGATTCACCTATTACTGAAGTTAAAGTAGCTTGTAATTGTGCATTCCATTGTGATTTTTGAGACGAAGGAGAATAGGGATCGGTTGCTGAATCTAAGTAAATAATGGCGTCTTCATTTGCAATTAAATTCATGTGAACACCAAAATCCATTTCAAAAACACCGTTCACACGTGTCATAGAGTTGTTCATTGCGGCTAAAGCCAAAGCTTTGGTTCCACCAAAATAGGCAGTATACTCAGCTGTAACAGAAAGTGCCAAACGGTAAGTTCTCATAAAAGCATCATCAGCATTAGGACGAGCCATACTTGCTGTAGGTTGTAGTCCATCATTAACAGAACTCAAAACATTACACTCAAAAGTACCTAAAGCCGCTGCTTTATCTTGTTTACGATATACTGCATATATTGAGGCATCAGTTGTGTATGGTTCTATAAGAGTAGCTGAACGATCCGTATATAAAGTCATTGTTTGTACTCCTAATGGAGAAACACTAAAATAGATTATTGAACCCGGATTGTCAATCCCTTGACCTAAATAGGATTTAATCTCAGGGAATTTAGCCGCTAAGACATGATCCATATTAGAACTTTCTTTAATGCTAAAGTTTTCAACTTTACCTTCTGCATTTGGAAAAGAAATCACAGTATTTGATAGCTGATTATTATCCCCCCTTTTGGGTGCTGAACTAAGAGCTTGTTTTAATCCATCAATGTTTAATTGGAAGAATTGTGGTTTTAACAATCCTCTTTTGTTTTCAACAATGGAAGACGTTTCTTTTGGAACTGTAACAGTCCAGTAATTTTGATTTTTTTGTCCAAATGAAATCCCTATAGATAAAAGCGAGATCGCGAGTAAAATGTGCTTCATAATAAATTGATTTTGATTTTATTTAAAACAATAGTGTAAATTTAATTTATTTTAAAAGAATAAAGTAATTTATTATGCGTACATATTAAAATAATCGATATACTACAACAGCTGAAATTGCATTCTTATAATTATGTTGAAAAATTGGAAAACTAGACATAATTCTACATCATGTAATGTTTTGATAATCCCTAAATTTATAAGATTATTAATCTCAACCTATAAAAAAACCACAACAGTTCGTCATGGTTTTTTTATAATAATAAAGAAGCGTGTATTAACTTATCGTTTCACAACTCGTAATGTTTGAGTTACACTGTCTTGAGAGATCAAAACAGTATAGATACCTGATGGTAATTGTGTTCCCAGAATCTGATCATTTATTTCCTGAACAGTGACTTGCTCTTTTTCTATTAAACGACCGGTCATATCGTAAATTACTATAGTTAGAGGTATAGTGCTAGATGACGTTATTTTTAATTGAAAATTATCGTTGTAGGGATTAGGATAAACTACAGCACTAAAAGGAGTAGCAATAGTTTCTTTAAGCAATGCACAAGTTTTATAGTATACGCTTACAGCATTAGTGTAGGCTACAACCCCGCAACTGTTAGTCAGTTTAACACGGAAGTAATTAGCTCCAGGTACTGGATTAGCTATAGTATAACTGCTGCTGGCAGAAGCACCATTAATATCCGTAAAATCAGTGGTTGATGAAATGATAGAAGTCTGCCATTGTATCGAACCACTATAACCAGCTCCCAAAGTAAGCACCTTAGAAGCATCAGAAGTACACATTGCAGCTAAAGCTGAACTACCAGATGGTGTAGTGCTGTTTTTAGCTATGGTTTTTATAATGGGTTTAACTATAACATTCACATAAGCCAACGAACTGTATACTATACTGTTACCCAATACTACCTTGACACGATAAGCCGTAGAAACTGTTAAATTTGGAGTATTCATGACAGTAGTATGATTGGTTGTAGCAACCCATGTTGGAGTGATTGCTGTATAATTAGTCGATTTCTCCCATGTAATAGTACCGGTAGCCTCAGATAATTCCAAAGTAGTACCCGTGCCGGAACAAATCGTAGCACTTGTTGGAGTAATATTACCTACAGTAGCATTGTTCATTATAATGTAGTAAACTGTAGTTGTATATACTGGGTTGCAAGTACCACTGGTTATACGAGCCCTAAAATAAACATTTCCCTGTATATTGGTCACCAAATAACTTGCCCCCGTACTGGTAACAGATGTTGTACTGAAAGGGATACCCGAAAAAATATCAGAGGCTTTAGGTGCATTCGAGAAGTTATTTCCATCGTTTGAATACTCCCATTGAATTTTACCCACATAGCCAATTACTTTAAGTGTCCCTGAACCTCCCAATGCTACAACACCTCCTCCTGTTATAGTACCTGATACAGATATTGGGTCAACTTTTATTGTTTTAATAGCTGTAGTAACTGTAGTGTTATTACAAGTATTGGTAACTATTACACGATATGATTTGTCCATAGCAGCAAAAGCATTAGTAATAATATAATTGGATTGGGTGGCGCCATCTATATTCGTAAATGTTCCTGTAGCATTCAAAGCGGATTGCCATTGTATTGTATCACCTAAACTGCCGGTTAGGCTTAATGTAGCACTACTTCCGGAACAAACCGATGAAGGACCAGTAATAGTCCCCGCAATAAGACCTGAAACTATAGTAATGCTTACGGGATCAGATGCTAAAGCGCAAGAACCAGTGCCCACTAAAACACGGTACCAAGTTGTTGCATTCAAATTAATAATAGTATACGCTGAGGTTGTGATGCCTGTTATGGCAGTAAAAGGTCCGCTTGCACTACTGCTCTTTTGCCATTGTATTTGTGTATTATTGTTATTGGTCAAAGTTAATGTGGTACTGTTAGTCGAATTACAATAACTCACATTTCCTCCAGATAGGCTTCCGCTCTCGACTGAAGGGTTGACAGTGATGGTTACAGGTGTAGTAGAGATTGGTGTACAAAGTCCATTACTGAATACGACACGATATAAAGTCGTTACAGTCAAATTCACAGCAGTATAGATAATAGCATCATTAAAACTTGTTGTCGCCGTAATCAAATTCCCTTCATTTATCCAACTTGTACCATTATCAGTAGAGGATTGCCATTGTACATTTCCTACACTTCCTGCATTTAAAGTAATAATACTGCTATTTGTTCCTGAACAAACTGAAGTTTCGCCTGAGATTGGCTTTTTAGCCAAACTATTACCCATTTGAATAACCGTTATAGTAGAATAGGTAGTAGGACAAAGATTACTGCTCAACACTACACGGTACCAAGTAGTCACACCGATATTAAAAGCAGTAAATGTCAAACCAGCACCACCAGCATTAACCCAGGTAGCAGCACCTGGATTGTTTGAATCATAATTTGTTGATTTTTGCCATACTCTTGTTCCCAACGAATTAGTCAAAGTCAATACCGTAGAATTATCACTAGGACAAACCGTTACTCCTCCGCCGGTAATAGTGCCTCCTACAGGAGGCTGACTTACGGTAACATTAACCAGATTGGTTTGTATAGCCTGACAAACTGAATTAGATAAAACTACTTTATAATAAACATTTTGAGTAATATTGTTAATGGTTATAGAGTTGGCAGGGTTTACTGTTCCTAATGTTAATGCATATATTGGCGAACCAGCATTAACCCATAAGGATGTGTTAGGATTCCAATATTTCCATTGAATATCACCAATAGAACCAGCCGCTAAGGTCAAGGTATTACTACCACCTGCACAAACTTTAACCGCTCCTGATACCGCTGTATTCAATAAGCTGTAGACACCCAAAACTGCTGCATTGGAAGGCAAAACATCGCACACCCCGTTGTCCAACAAAGCACGGTATTGGGTGTGATGTAATGGCGCTGTGGTCGTAACAGTAATAGTCAATACCGATGTATCATAATTTGTATAAATATCACTGGCAGTATCCGCATCAATTAGAGCCCAAGAAGTACCATTGTCCTCTGAATATTCCCATTGGTACGTCACCGTATCTGTTTCCAAAACAGCTACAGTAAGGTTAGTCGTACTACCCACAGCACCACACATAGCGGTAGCTGATGGCTGAGTCACTATGGTTACTGTTGGCACTATGGTTAAGACCAATTCGTAAGTATCACAACCAATAGTAGAGGTATAGGTCCCACTTTGGGTATAAGTAGTGTCATTGACAGCCCAAACATAACTACCACAAGCCGTTACCGAATCAGTAGAGGCCGTACCAACATTAATTGTTAATTCTAAAGTAGTTGTATGCGTACAACCAGCCGCATTAACTGTTTCAAAATTATAAGTACCACTGTCCGCATAAGTCTCTCCACTCAATGGCCAAGTATAACTGTCACAAGCAGTAGCTGTTTCGGTAGAAGCCGCACTATGATTGATAGTCAAGACTAAGGTTTTAGTATCCGTGCATCCGGCCGCGTTAGTACTCACCGATGTATAAGTACCACTAGTAGTATAAGTAGTATCATTTTCAGCCCATGTATAGGTATCACATGCGGTTATGGTTTCCGTAGAATCCGTTCTATGATTGATAGTCAATTCCAAGGTTTTGGTATCCGTACATCCGGCTGCATTAGTACTCACCGAAGTATAAGTACCACTTGTAGCATAGGTAGTATCATTCTCCGCCCAAGTATAAGAATCACATGCTGTTATAGTTTCCGTAGAAGCCGTACTGCTGTTGATAGTCAACACCAAGGTTTTAGTATCCGTACATCCGGCCGCGTTAGTACTCACCGAAGTATAAGTACCACTCTCCGTATAAGTAGTGTCATTCTCTGCCCAGGTATACGTATCACATGCTGTAACCGTTTCTGTAGAAGCCGCACTATGATTGATAGTCAAGACTAAGGTTTTAGTATCCGTGCATCCGGCCGCGTTAGTACTCACCGATGTATAAGTACCACTAGTAGTATAAGTAGTATCATTTTCAGCCCATGTATAGGT